>JANXOP010000045.1 GCA_025357755.1 Kofleriaceae bacterium
GGGCTTCCTCGATTGCGTGGTCACCACCACCGGCATCCTCGCGCGGAAGATCGACAGCACGAAGCTCTTCCACCTCGAGTTCCAGGCGCTCGCGCAGCACGGCACGCCCACAGAGGGGTGGCAGGAGACCTTCTCGTCGGACCTCGGCAACATCCTGTTGCTCGAGAGACGCGTCCTCAACTACCGCCTCGTGCTGACCTGCGAGCGGGGCCTCATCGAGATCGACGTCAGCCACCTGCCCGACCTGGTGATCGAGACCGCCCGCGTGCCGATGCAATCGGGGTTCGGCGTCGTCGGTCGGATCGATGGCGGCGCCTTCGCGGTGACGGCCGGCACGGTCGAGCCGTGGGGCCTCACGAACATGAGTCCCGCGATGCTGGTGGGTTCTCCGACGGACAGCTTACTCGAGCTGCCCAAGACGCTCCGCGCCATGCCGCTTGACGGTGACTGAGCTGGCGTCGGCGCTGTCTCCGTCGGGTCCGTCCGGAAGCTTCTTGTGCGTGAAGCGATGGAGCGCGAGGTAGGTGACCGGCGTCGTGAACAGCGTCAACAGCTGGGACACGACGAGCCCGCCGACGATCGCGATGCCGAGCGGCTGACGCAGCTCCGCGCCCGTGCCGCGACCGAAGGCGAGCGGCATCGCACCGAGCAGCGCCGCGAGCGTGGTCATGATGATCGGGCGGAACCGCTTGAGCGCGGCCTGGTAGATCGCGTCCTCGGGTGACTTGCCCGCCTTCTCCTCCTCGATCGCGAAATCGATCATCAGGATCGCGTTCTTCTTCACGATCCCGATCAACAGGATCACGCCGATCAAGCCGATCAACGATAGCGACGTATTGGTCACGAGCAGCGCGACCAGCGCACCCAGGCCCGCCGACGGCAGGGTCGACAGGATCGTGATGGGATGAACATAGCTCTCGTACAGGATGCCGAGGACGATGTAGACGAAGAACACCGCGAGCGCGAGGAGGCCACCCTCGGTCTTCTTGACCTCCTCGAAGGCCTGCGCGTTGCCGCTGAACTTGCCGTGGATGCTCGCCGGCATGCCCGCTGCGTTCGCCGCCGCGGCGACGGCCTTGTTCGCATCGCCGAGCGCTACGCCCGCAGCGAGGTTGAACGAGATCACGGTCGCCGGAAATTGCCCTTGGTGGCCGATCGAGAGCGCGACCGCCGAGCGGCTGACGTGGACCATCATCGAAAGCGGCACCTGTTGGCCGGTCGAGGACTGGACGTAGATCCGATCGAGCGCGTCGGGACCGGTGCCACTGCTCGGGTTCGCTTCGAGCACGACCCGGTACTGGTTGATCTGCGTGTAGAACACCGCGACCTGGCGCTGACCGAACGCGTCGTACAGCGTGTTGTCGATGTCGGCGACCGAGACGCCGAGGCGCGACGCCGTATCGCGATCGATCTCGAGATCGAGCTGTAGGCCCTGGATCTGCTGATCGGAGTTGACGTCCTTGAGCTCCGGGAGCTGACGCAGGACGTTGGTGATCTTCGGTGCCCAGATGTTCAGCTCGTCGAGGTCCGCGTCCTCGAGGCTGTACACGTACTGCGCCGCCGACATCCGCCCCGTGATGTTGAGATCCTGCACCGCGACGAAGCGCATCTCGATACCCTGGACCTTCGCGGTCTTCGGCCGGAGCCGCGCGATGATCTCGTCGGCACTCGAGGTTCGACCTGGCTTGGACTTGAGCTGGATGAACATCGAGCCGGTGTTGATCGTCGAGGCACCGAA
Source organism: Kofleriaceae bacterium (assembly GCA_025357755.1). GTDB lineage: Bacteria > Myxococcota_A > Polyangia > Haliangiales > Haliangiaceae > JABFXX01. The sequence goes on from JANXOP010000045.1 coordinate 1,739, forward strand.
CCCGCCGACGCTGCCGATCACGTGCTCGACATCGGGATCCTTCCGGATGATGTCGATCAGCTGCTGCTGGCGATCCTTCATCGCGGCGAACGAGATGTCCTGCGGGCCACGCGTGTTGCCGTTCAACATCCCGGTGTCTTGTTGCGGCAGCAGGCTGAATGGCACGCTCCGGTAGAGCAACACCGTGACGACGATCGTCGCGATCGTGACGATGCCGATCACGCCGCGATGGCGGAGCACGATCGCGAGTAGCCGGCCGTACCCGTTGACCATCTTCTCGAGGAACCAATCGATCGCGCGACCGACCGGACCCGGCTGCGCGTGCGCCTTCTTGCCCGCCTTCAACAGGCGCGACGTCATCATCGGCGTCAACGTCAACGAGATCACGGCCGACCAGATGATCGCGATCGCGAGCGTGACCGCGAACTCGTGAAACAGGCGACCGACGACGCCTTGCATGAACAAGAGCGGGATGAACACCGCGAGTAGCGACGCGGTGATGCTGAGGATCGTGAAGCCGATCTCGCGCGCACCTTCGACCGAGGCACGCAACGGCGTCGCGCCCTCTTCGATGTGGCGACTGACGTTCTCGGTCACCACGATCGCGTCGTCGACGACGAATCCCGTCGCGATCGTGAGCGCCATCAGCGACAAGTTATCGAGGCTGTAATCGAGGATGTACATGACCGCGAAGGTCGCGATCAGGGCGAGCGGCACGACCACACCCGGAATCGCGGTCGCGCGCCACGAGCGCAAGAAGATGAACACCACCACGATCACGAGGATGATCGACAGGACCATCGTCTTCTCGACATCGTGGACCGAGGCGCGAATCGTCGTCGAGCGATCGATGCCGATATCCATGTCGATGCCGGCGGGGACCGAGGCCTGGAGCTCTGGCATCAGCGCGCGAACGCGATCGATGACCTCGAGGATATTCGCGCCCGGCTCGCGGCGAATAATGACCATGACGGCGCGCTCGCTATCGAACCAGCCGGCGACGCGCTGATTCTCGACATCGTCGGTCACGGTCGCGACATCGCCGAGCCGCGCCGCGCCGATCGCGCTATCGGTCGTCGCCGCGCGCACGATCACTTGCTTCCACTGAGCCGCATCGAGCAGCTGATCTTCGACCCCGATCGCGAAACTCTGCGTCGCACCCACGCCGCCCTTCGGCTGGTTCGCGGTCGAACCGGCGACCGCGGTCCGGAGGTCCTCGATGCCTAGCCCCATCGCTGCGAGCGAGGTCGGATCGAAGCGAATCCGCACCGCGGGTTGGACGCCACCACCGACGCCGACCTGACCGACGCCCTCGACCTGCGAGATCTTTTGCGCGAGCACCGTATTCGCTGCCTCGAACACCTTCGGCAGCGGCAAGGTCTTGGAACGCAGCGCGAGGATCATGATCGGCGCGTCGCTCGGGTTGACCTTGCGGTAGTTCGGCCGCGACGGCAGGTTCTGCGGCAGGTCCCCACCGGCGGCGTTGATCGCGGCCTGGACATCGCGTGCCGCGCCTTCGATGTCTCGATCGAGCCCGAACTGGACCACGATGCTCGTCGTTCCGAGCGAGCTCGTCGAGGTCAGCTCGCTGACCCCGGCGATGCGCGAGATCCGCCGCTCGAGCGGCATCGCGACCGAGGTCGCCATCGTCGTCGGGCTCGCGCCCGGCAGCGACGCGCTGACGTTGATCGTCGCGAGGTCGACGCGAGGCATCGGACCGACCGGCAGCTGCGTGAATGCCGCGGCGCCGGCCAGGAACAGCGCGATCGCGAGCAAGGTCGTCGCGATCGGCCGCCGGATGAAGGGCGCCGATAGATTCACTTCGACTCCGTCACTGTGTCGGATGCGTCGTCTGCATCGTCTGCATCGGACGGCGGCTCGTGCTCGGGCTTACCCCGGAAGCGGCGCAGCGCGCGTGCCACACGATCCATGCCCAGATAGATCACCGGCGTCGTGTACAGCGTGAGGACCTGCGAGAGCAGCAATCCGCCGACGATCGTGATCCCGAGCGGCCGGCGCAGCTCCGAGCCGATCCCTCCACCGATCGCGAGCGGCAGGCCGCCAAGGAGCGCCGCCATCGTCGTCATCATGATCGGGCGGAATCGTAGGAGGCACGCTTTATGGATCGCCTCGAGTGGCGACATCTTGTCCTCACGCTCGGCGACGAGCGCGAAGTCGATCATCATGATCGCGTTCTTCTTGACGATGCCGATGAGGAGCACGATGCCGATCAGCGCGATGACATCGAACGGCTCGCCCGTGAGCTCGAGCGCGAGGATCGCGCCGATGCCAGCGGACGGCAGCGTCGAGAGGATCGTGATCGGATGGATGTAGCTCTCGTAGAGCACACCGAGGACGATGTAGACCGTGATCAGGGCCGCGAGGATGAGCACGGGCTCCGAGGCGAGCGACTCGCGGAACACCTGTGCCGCACCGACGAACCGGCCGCGCATCGCGGGAGGCGCGTTGATCTCCGCGATCGCTTGATCGATCGCCGCGACCGCTTCGCCGAGCGAGACTCCCTTCGCGGTGTCGTACGACAAGGTCAGGGAGGCGAACTGGCCCTCGTGCTCGATCGCGGCGAGGCTCGGGCGTACATCGAACTTCGCGACCTGAGAGAGCGGAATCGTCTCGCCCGTCGCGGTGTGGACATAGATCCGATCGAGCGATTCGAGCGATTGGCGATCCTGCGGCCGGACCTCCAGGATCACGCGATACTGGTTGAGCTGGGTGAACACCGTGGACACGATGCGCTGGCCGAAGGCGTCGTACAGCGTATCGTCGAGCGCGGCGGCAGTGACGCCATGAGTCGAGGCGGCATCGCGATCGACCGCGATGTGAAGCTCGAGGGCTTGCGCTTGCAGCGAGCTCGCGACATCGCGCAGCTCGGGCCGCTGCTGGAGCGCCGCGAGCAACTTCGGTGCCCACGTCACGAGCTCCTGCGGATCGGGATCCTCCACGGTGTACTGGTACGGCGTCTTCGACACGCGCGCGTCGACGGTGAGATCCTGGACCGGCGCGAGATAGGTCTCCATGCCCGAGATCTGAGCGAGCGCCGGCTTCAAGCGATCGATGATCTCGGTCGCGCTCGCGCCACGATCGTCGCGGGGCTTGAGCGCGATCAACATGCGTCCCGAGTTCGCGGTCGGATTCGTCCCGTCCGCACCGACCGAAGACGACACCGTCGCGACGTCGGGGTCGTGCAGGATGACCTTGACGACCTCTTCCTGGAGCTGGGTCATGCGCAGGAAGGACACATCCGGCGCCGCCTCGGTGACCGCATTGATCGTGCCGGTATCTTCGATCGGGAAGAAGCCCTTCGGCACGTGCATCGCGAGCAGGACGGTGATCGCGACCGTGCCGAGCGTGACGAGCAGGGTGATCCTCTGGTGGCGCAGCACGAGCTGGAGCGTGCGGTCGTAGAAGTTCGTGAGGCCCGTGAAGCCCTGATCGAACTTGCGCACGATCCACACCGGCTTGGCCTCCTCGTGCGGCTTCAAGATCCACGCGGCCATCATCGCGGTCAGCGTGAGCGACAACACCGCCGAGATGCCGATCGCGATCGAGAGCGTGATCGCGAACTCGCGGAACAGCCGGCCGACGAGGCCACTCATGAACAGGAGCGGGATCAGCACGGCGACCAGCGAGATCGTGAGCGACATGATCGTGAACCCGATCTCGCGCGCGCCGATCAGTGCGGCGCGGAATGGCTTCTCGCCCTCTTCGATGTGGCGCGAGATATTCTCGATCATCACGATCGCATCGTCGACGACGAAGCCGGTCGAGATCGTCAGCGCCATCAGCGAGAGGTTATCGAGCGAGAAATCGAGCAGCTTCATCACCCCGAACGTGCCGATCAAGGCGAGCGGCACGGCGACGCCGGGGATCAACGTGGCGCGGATGCTGCCGAGGAAGAAGTAGATCACCGCGATGACCAAGGCGATCGTGAGGATCAGCGTGAACTGGACGTCGTGGACGGAGGCGCGGACGGTCTCGGTGCGATCCGCGAGGATGCTGACGTTGATCCCTTGCGGCATCGCCGCTTCGAGCTGTGGCAGGAGAGCGCGAATCTGATCGACGACGTCGATGATGTTCGCGCCCGGCTGGCGCTGGACATTGATGATGATCGCGCGCTTGGTGCCATCCCAGCCGGCGAGCTGCTCGTTCTCGACGCCGTCGATGACCTCGGCCACTTCACCGAGCCTGACCACGCCACCGTTCGGCTTCGATGCGATGATCAGCGGCCGAAACTTTTCGGCCGAGATGAGCTGGTCGTCGGTCGACAGCGCCCAGTCGAGCCGTGGTCCGTCGAGGTTGCCCTTCGGTTGGTTGATGTTCGCGTTGCCGACCGCGATGCGGACGTCCTCGAGCGTGAGCCCGGTCCCCGCGAGCGCCTGCGGATCGACGCGAACGCGCACCGCGGGCTTCTGGCCGCCACCGATGGTGACGAGGCCGACCTTATCGACCTGCGCGATCTTCTGTGCGAGCACCGAGTCGGCGAAGTCATCGACCTGTGCGAGCGACAGGGTGTCGGAGCTGACCGAGAGCGTGAGGATCGGCTGATCCGCCGGGTTCGCCTTGTTGTAGACCGGGGGTGCCGGCAGCGTCTTCGGCAGGAGGTTCAGCGACGCGTTGATCGCTGCCTGAACGTCTTGCTCGGCGGCGTCGATGTTTCGATCGAGCGTGAACTGCAGCGTGATCTGCGAGCTCCCGAAGCTCGAGATCGAGGTCATCGACGACAGCGATGGGACCTGACCGAACTGACGCTCGAGCGGCGTGGTGACCGCCGAGGCGATCGTATCGGCGCTCGCACCCGGCAACCCGGTGGTCACGATGATCACTGGATATTCGACCTGCGGCAACGCGGCGACCGGTAGCTGGAGATACCCGGTGATGCCCGCGAGCAGGAGGCCGACCATCAAGAGCGTCGTCGCGACAGGACGCCGGATGAACGGCTCGGAGATCGAGCGCGTGCTGGTCGCCTGGTTCATGGTTGCGGGGCTCGCGTCCCACCGGAGCCGCGGTGACCGTGGCCCGTGGTGCTCTCGGAGCTCGATCCTGCGGGGCCCTTCTTCCCGTCGCCGGTGTCGACCTTGCCGCCGTTGCGGAGCTGGCTCGCACCTTCGATCACCACCTGCTCGCCGCCGGAGAGGCCCTTGTCGATGATGCTCGTGTCGCCCTGGGTGAGCGAGACGCTCACCGGCGTCATCTTCACCGTCGTGTCCGCGGCGATCACGTAGACGAACGCCCCTGTCGGTCCTTGCTGGACCGCGGCGGCGGGCACGACGACGGCGTCCTTCTTGGTCGCGACCAAGATCCGCGCCTTGACGAACGCGTTGGGCCACAGCGCGCGTGCCTCGTTCGGCACGATCGCCTTCATCCGCATGGTCGCGGTGGTCGCGTTGACCTGGTTGTCGAGCACGGCGAGGTTGCCCTTGCCGAGCAACGTCGCACCGTCGCGGTTGTAGATATCGACCTCGACGTTGCCTGCCGCGAGCGCGGACGTGATGTCGGTCAAGCGATCTTGCGGCAGCGTGAAGATCACGGCGGCTGGATTGATCTGCGCGATCACGACGAGCCCCGCGGCATCGGCCGCGTGGACGATGTTGCCAGCGTCGACGAGACGAACCCCCGTGATGCCATCGATCGGCGACTTGATCGAGGCGTAGTCGAGGTTGAGCTGCGCGCTCTCGATCGCGGCTTGATCGATCTGCACGGCCCCTTGGTAGTTGCCGAGCACGCCGGCCGCGGCATCGACCGCGTTCTGCGCGACCAAGTTCTGCTCGTGGAGGTTCTTCTGCCGGTCGTAATCGGCCTTGGCCGCCTGGGCCTGCGCACGGTCGCGTGCGAGCGCCCCTTGCGCGTTGTGGAGCTGGACCATGAACGGGCGCGGATCGATCTGCGCGATCAGATCGCCCTTCTTGACGGCTTGGCCTTCGGTGAACTTCACCGCATCGAGCCTGCCGTCGACCTGGGTATGAACGGTGACTGATTGATACGCGGCGACCGAGCCGAGGCCCTCGAGCCAGATCGGGAAGTCGCGCTTCTCGGCGACCGCGGCCTGGACCGGAACCACCCGGGCAGCGCCGCTACCCTTGGCCGAATCGCCGGGCGCCTGCGCCGCACCGTGCGCGCCGGGCGCGCCGGGCGCCCCAGGCAGATTGGTCGTACCGGCGCTCGAAGAACCCGAGTGCGCGTGCAGGTACCAGACGACGGCCCCGATGCAGACAATTCCAATCGTTAGACGAACGATCCAACGTGATGACGAAGAGGACATGCGGCTCACCCAATAGAGTGGTCCGCGACTAATGCGAGGATCTTGCCGGTCGATGAAGCAGTGTGTACGGGCCAGCCGGGCGAGGCTTTAAGGGGCGCTGTTGAAGCCGGCCATCCAGAGTAGGCCGAGCGCTAGCAAGACCACGCCGGTCAGCGGCCACATGCCGACGGCCACGGCCAGCATCGCGCGCGCATGATCGCGCAACGGGCTCGGCTCCTGGTGCGGTGGCGCGGGGGGCTGCGGGAGCTCGTGACCGCCTTTGCGAACCACGCGCGCTTGCGGAATCGTGTCGGAGGTCAGCATGGAGATATGTCCAGTATGGGTCGGAGATCAGACCCGCGGTACTCCAATCGTATGCCCCGCCGGTGTAGGTTTTCTCACGCATGGTCTCGCTCGGTGATCTCGCTCTCGGGTTTCGCGACAACTATCTCGATCACGACCAGCTGACCCGCCAGCTGCGCGCGTGGTGTGACGCGTATCCGCACCTCGCGCGGATGCAGTCACTCGCGATGACGCCGGAGGGCCGCGACGTGTGGTTGCTCACGGTCGGCACCGATCCGGATCGCGTGCGACCGGCGGTGTGGGCCGATGGCAACATGCACGCGGGCGAGCTGGCAGGCTCGAGCACAGCTCTCGCGATCGCGGAAGACGCGCTGCGCGTCCACCTCGAGCCGGGCTCCGTCGATCTGCCGCCAGCGATCGTCGAGCGAGCGCGAGAGATCCTGTTCTACATCGTGCCGCGGGTCTCGCCCGACGGCGCCGAGGCCGTGTTGAAGACGGGCCGCACGATCCGGTCGGTCCCGCGCGACACGCGCGTGGCTCGCGGGACGCCGCGCTGGATCCCCGGCGATATCGATGGCGATGGCCTCTCGCTCGCGATGCGGGTCGTCGATCCGACCGGCGAGCTCGTCGATGCGCCGGGCTTCCCCGGCCTGCTCGTCGAGCGCACGCTCGAGGACCACGGACCGTTTTATAAAGTCTATCCCGAAGGCTCGATCGAGCACTTCGATGGCAAGCGGATCCCGAACCCGTACTTCCTCGGCGACAACCCGATCGATCTCAATCGCAACTTCCCGTGGTCGTGGGCCCCGCACCACGAACAAGCCGGTGCCGGTGCCTATGCGGCGAGCGAGCCCGAGGCGCGCGGCATCGTCGAGTTCGCGACCGCGCATCCCGAGATCTTCGCGTGGTGCAACTACCACACGTTCGGCGGCGTGTTGATCCGACCGCCGGGCCACACGCCCGATTCGAAGATGAACCAGGAGGACCTCGCGCTGTTCCGTCAGCTCGAGGCGTGGATGACCGAGCACACCGGCTATCCGACCGTGAACGGTCACGACGAATTTCTCTACGAGCCCGACAAGCCACTGCGCGGTGACCTCTCCGACTACGCATACAACCAGCGGGGTGCGTTCGCGTACGTGATCGAGCTGTGGGATCTGTTCCAGCGCCTCGGTATGCAGCGCCCGAAGAAGTTCGTCCAGTTCTACGAAGAGGTCTCGCGCGACGACATCGTGCGCCTCGCCTGGTGGGACAAGGACGAGAACAACGGCCGCTGCTTTCCGCCGTGGCGACCCTTCGACCATCCGCAGCTCGGTAAGGTCGAGATCGGTGGCATCGATCCACGCATCGGGATCTGGAACCCGCCGCTCCACGAGCTCGCGACCGTCCTCGATCGCCAGGTCCAGGTGTTCTTCCGAGTCGCCGCCCTCGCGCCGCGCCTCGCGATCGACAAGGTCGAGCGCCACCCGCTGCCCGGCGGCGTCACGCGCGTCGAGCTCAAGGTGATCAACGCCGGCTATCTCGGCAGCTACGGGGTGCCTTCGGCCAAGCCCCTCGATTTCAACGAGCCGCTCTATGCGACGGCGCACGCAGGGGCCGGCAAGCTCGAGCTCGTCGAGAGTGGTCACGCGTATCAACAGCTCGGTCATCTCGATGGCTGGGGGCACGGCCTCCACACGGGCGCGAACCTGCCCTCGTATCCGGGCACGCGCGGCAGCACCAGCACCGCGTGGGCGAGCTACCTCGTGCGCGGCACGGGCGTCCTCGAGGTGCGGATCGGCAATGCTCGCTGCGGCTTCGTCACGACCCGTGTCGAGGTATAAACCTCCGGTGACGCGCTACGCGATCGGCGACATCCAGGGCTGCAAGGCCAGTCTCGATCGCTTGCTCGCGACGATCGATTACTCGGCGTCGCGCGACACGCTGTGGTTGACCGGTGACCTCGTGAATCGCGGACCGCGATCGCTCGACGTCCTGCGCTGGGCGATCGAGCAAGGCAGTGCCGTCCAGACCGTCCTCGGCAATCACGATCTCCACCTGCTCGCCCGGGTGGCCGGTGCGGCCAGCGAGAAGAAGCGCGACACTCTCGACGACGTGTTGCATGCGCCCGATCGCGACAGGCTGATCGATTGGTTGCGCACGCGACCGGTCGCCTTGACCGCCGATCACTTCATCATGATCCACGCCGGGCTACATCCGAGCTGGACCGTCGAGACCGCGCGCGCTCTCGCCGCGGAGCTCGAGCACGAGCTCGCCGGGACGGACTGGAAAGCCTTCCTCGCGAAGACCTCGAGCGGCAAGGCTCCGGACTGGGATCCTGCGCTCACGGGCGAGGCGCGGTGGCGCGCGGCACTGTCGTACTTCGTGCGCGCGCGCATGCTGAACGCCGCGACCGGCACCATCGTCAGCGACTACGACGGTGGCCCCAAGGGTGCGCCGCCCGGCACCACGCCGTGGTTCGCGATGCCCGCGAAGTGGAACACGTCGGTCGCGGTGTTCGGCCACTGGGCGGCCCTCGGGCTCGATGTCGGGCCGCAACATATCGGGCTCGATTCCGGCTGCGTGTGGGGCAAGGCGCTGACCGCGATCCGCCTCGACAATCGCTCGATCGTTCAGGTCAAGGCTGTCGAGCCTGCGAGCTGACGGGTCATCGAGAGCGCACGAAGGTCCGCGCTCTACTTCTTCTTGGGCGTGAGCTCGATCGCGTCCATCGTGTTGATGTCCGCGGTGCTGAACTCGACGTCGACCGAATCGTGCTTCGTGCGAACCGCCGGAATCGTCTTCGCGTTGCTGCCCATCGGGAGCGCGGCTTGGGTCGAGGCGTTGCTCTCGCTCGGCCGATCGCGCATGCGAGCCTCGCGCACCGCCGTACCGAGGGCGCTGACCGGATCCACACCGACCGCCTGCTTCATCACCTGTGAGAGCGCGTTCGCGAACTCGGCCGCGGTGGTGTAGCGGTTTGCGGGGTCCGCCGCGAGCGCGAGATCGAGCACCGCCGCGAGGGCCGGTGGCACGTCGGGGCGCAGCTCGGCGATCGGAGGAATCTTGCACGCCCGGATCTTCTTGAAGATCTCGACATCGGTCTTGCCATCGAACAAGCGCTCGCCGGCGAGGCTCTCCCAGATCACGTTACCGACCCCGAACAGATCCGATTGCGCGTTGTTCGAGCGGCCGAACGTGACCTCGGGTGCGAGGTAGCTGAGCTTGCCTTTGACGGTGCCCGGTGCGGTCAGGCTCGCGATCCGATCGCGCGCCTTGGCGAGCCCGAAATCGGAGAGCTTGACGACCCCGTTGACGCCGAGCAGCACATTTTGCGGCGAGACATCGCGATGGATGACCGGAGCAGGTGCGCCGTCGGCACCGATGCGCGTGTGCGCGGCGCCGAGGCCACGCAGCGTGCCGATGCCCATCGCGACCGCGAACGGCCACGAGATCGGGGTGCCGGCTTCCTTGTTGATCCGGATGAAGGCACCGAGATCGATGCCCTCGACCCACTCCATCACCAGGTAGTAGGACTGGTTCTGGCTGACGAAGTCGTGGACCTGGACGATGTTCGGATGCGCGAGCTCGGAGCCGACGCGCGCTTCCTCGATGAACATGTCGATGTAGTTCTTGAGCGCGCGATACTCGGGCTTGATGTGCTTGATCGCGACGGTGCGCTGGAAGCCCGCGGCACCCTTCTGCACGGCCTTGTAGACCGTGGCCATCCCGCCCTCGCCCGCGATCTCCACGAGCTGGTACTTGCCGTCGATCAGCTGCTCGCTGGGCTCCACTGCCACGAAGTATCGCAGATCTTCAGGCGAGTTGTGCGCGTGCCGCTTGGAGCTCGGCCGCAGCGGCCTCCCAGCGCGCATTCAGCTCCTCGAGCCGGTCCTGGCCGGCCTGGAAGTCCGAGAGCAGTTTGTTCCGGCGAGACGCGTCGTCGTAGATGGTGGGATCGGCGAGCTCGTTCGAGCGCAGCTTCTGCTCGGCCTCCAGGGCAGCGATCCGCTCCTCGAGCTGGGCGACCGATTTCTCGAGCGGCCCGACCGATTTGCCACGCTTCTGGCGCTCCTCGGCCTCGCGGCGCTTGCGCAGCTTGTCGTCCTCGCGTGACACCGGCGCCACCGGTGCCGCCGGCGTGTTCTTGGCGGCGTGCTTGGTGGGTGCGGCAACCTTGGTCTTCAACGCCGCCACCTCGTCGCCGCCAGCGAGCATGCGGCGCTGGCTCATCGAGTACATGTACTCGTCGAGCGTGCCGGCGTAGGTCTCGACCGTGCCGCCCTCGACATTCCAGATCCGGGTCGCGAGGTTGCGAATCAACGACCGGTTGTGGCTGACGAACACGAGCGTTCCCTCGTAGCTCTTGAGCGATTCGGTCAGCGCCTCGGACGAGGCGAGATCGAGGTGGTTCGTCGGCTCGTCCATCAGCATCAACGTGCCGGGTGCGATGCAGAGCTTCGCCAGCGCGACGCGAGCGCGTTCACCACCGGAGAGCACGCGCGCCTTCTTGTCGACGTCGTCGCCGGAGAACATGAAGGCGCCGCACATGCCGCGGATCTTCGCGGGCGAGGATTCGGGCGAGGCGCGCTGCACGATCTCGTAGATCGTCGAGTCCATGTCGAGCGTCTCGGCGTGGTGCTGCGCGTAGTAGCCGACCTCGACGCCACCGCCGATCTTGATGTGGCCTTTGTCGTACGGGATTTCGCCCGCCATCATGCGCAGCAGCGTGGTCTTGCCCGCGCCGTTGACGCCGATGATGCCGATCTTCTCGCCGCGACGGACCGCGAGATCGACCGGCTTGGCGAACACCTGGTGCTCGCCGTAGGCCTTCGTGAGGCCCTCGACCTTGATCGGCTCGCCACCGACCCGCGACACCGACGGAAATTCGAAACGCAACGTGCCGCGCTTGCCGTAGGTCTCGACGGTCTCCATCTTCTCGAGCATCTTCACGCGCGACTGCACGGCCTTGGCCTTGTTTGCCTGCGCGCGGAACCGATTGATGAAGCTGGTCAGGCGCTCGCGCTCGCGCTCGAGGTTCTTCGCGCGCCCGACGAGGATGGTCTCTTCTTCGGCGCGCTGCGTGAGGTAGCGCTCGTAGTTACCGGGATAGCTCCGCATGCCTTCGAGCTCGATCGACATCACCCGCGTGATCTGATCGTTCAAGAAGTCACGATCGTGGCTGATCAGCACGAAGCAGCCGTTCCACTGCTTCAGGAAATCGCCGAACCAGGCGACCGAAGGCATGTCGAGGTGGTTGGTGGGCTCGTCGAGCAGCAGCACGTCGGGGCGCTGGAACAGCAGGCCCGCGAGCACGGCACGCATCTTCCAACCGCCAGAGAACTCGCCGATATCGCGGAGCTCGTCGCCAACCGCGAAGCCGAGGCCCGCGAGGATCGCGAGCGCTTCGTGCTCGCCGAAAAACCGATCGAAGTGATCGATGCGCTCGTGCAGGCCGCCGAGCTTCTCCGCGAGCTCGATCATCAGGTCGTCGCTGATGCCTTCGCTCGACAGCGCGGCTTCGGTCGATGCGAGCTGGGCATCGAGCTCTTTCTTACCCGGCACGCTCGAGAGGATCATGTCGATCAGCGTGCGTCCGCCCTTGATCGAGATGTCCTGCGGCAGCCAGCCGACGCGAACGCCGTTCGCGCGCGTGACCTTGCCATCGTCGATCTCTTGCTCGCCCGCGATGACCTTCAGGAGCGTGGTCTTGCCGGAGCCGTTCGGCCCGATGAGGCCGACGCGGTCACCATGGCCGAGGCGCATGCTGATCTGGTCGAGGATTACTCGGTCACCGAAGAACAACGTGACGTCGTCGAGAACGACCAGACTCATAGCGGCGGAGGGATAGCACGAGACTCATCGGAGAGCGCGCGCCTCGGTGAATTAGTGTTTGGTGGGCCGGCGCTTGCTGCGCGCGACCATCGTGCTCGGTAGCTCGCCAGCTGCTTCGAGCTTGCGAATCTCGGCGCCGACCGGCTTGATGATCGCGAGCGCGGCCGGATCGTCGCGATAGCGATCGACGAGCTCGCCGTAGAGCTCGCGGACCGCATCTCCATCCGGGGGAGCCGCGATCGCGGAGCGCAGCACGATCATTCGCCATTCGAGCGCGAGCTCGCCACCGAGCGTCGAGGCGAGCGAATCGCCGGTCTTGCGCGATGGTGCGACCTCACCGAGCTCGCCCTTGCACTTCGCGACGAGCGCAGCGAGACGAGCTTTGTCCTCGCGAGCAGTCAACGAGGCAAGAGTAACATCAAAAGATGTGGTTAAAGTTGATGTACAGGCCGGTGTCCTCGGGGCTGATCCCGTAGTCGATCGTGGCGAGCGTGGCGAGGTTCCACGCGACCCGGAGCGCGCCGCCGTACGACGGCTTCCACTGCCGTAAAGACAGCTCACCGAGCGAGTCGTAGACCCGGCCGACATCGAAGAACGGGACGAGGATGAAGCCGAACTTTTGATGCCACGCGGTCGCATGACCGAAGGTCCAGCGGAGCTCCGCGTTCGCGAACGTCATCACCGAACCGACGAAGCGATCCTGGCGATAGCCGCGCAACGTGCGATGACCACCGAGCCCGGCGCGCGGATCCTCGGTGAATGGCAAGGAGTCCATCGCGAAGAACGGCGCGCCATTGGTCTGGCCGACGATCGTCGCGCGGCCCGCGATCACGAGATCGGCGCGCTCGGGAATCGGGCTGTAGTAGCCGCGCGCCGAGACGAGGCCTCGTGCGTAATCGAACTGCGAACCGAGCGCGACCGTGCTGAGATCGACCTCGGCATCGATGAAGACGCCGCGATTCGGATCGGGCTCGTAGTCGCGCGTGTCGTACGAGATGCCGAGCCGCAGATAGTCATCGCGTCCACCGCCACACCCGACGAGGACATGCGCGGCACAATCCTCGGCGAGCTTGGTCTGCTTCATCACCGCGGTCGTGTCGCTGCCGTCCGCCGCGACCGCGTCGACGGTCTTGCCCGTGAAGTCCCGGATCTTTGCCCACGAGAACCCGAGCCCGCCGAGCACGCGAATGCGATCGTCGTGAAACGATCGCTCGAGGCTCGCGATCGCCGCGGGTCGCTCGAGGTCATACTGGTTGTACTTCGCGTAGGTCGCGCCGTTCGTGACCTGCTGTTCGGCGGTCGTATAGGCGCTGTACGAGCTGAAGCTCGGCGACCCGGGAAACGCCAGGGGTGCGAGTGAACGCGTTCCGATGCCGAAGTAGTTGTTGTTGATGTTGCGCCCGTAGATGAGCTGCGAACGCAACCGGTACGGCGAGTCGGCGATCTTCGGCAGATCGAAATCGAGCCAGTGAAACTGGATACCGCGGGTCGAGGCGAACACCTGCAGGAACACGCGCGCGAGGTACGGCGTGTTCGCGAACCGCGGATCGCTGCGCTCGCCGTTCCAGTAGTAGTAGGCGCGCGCGCCACCCCCGAGGCCGATGTCCGTCGAGTACGCGGCGAGCGGCAGTCCGGTAACGTAGCCGCCTTCGTTCTTGTTCCGGAGGTTGTCAGCGTCCAACGGTTCGCCGTGGGCGATCGCACAAACGAGCAACATCGTGGTCGCGATCGCGACCCGCTTCCCCATGCCAGAACGGTAACAGATGGTGTTACGGTGCAGTCATGTCTGTGCGGCCGCGTCGCTCGTTCCTGACCCCGTTCGTCGTCACGCTCGCCGCAGCGCCGGCGTGTTTTGTCCAATCGGCGACGCCGCCCTCGCAGCCGGTCGTGCAATCCGATCCGGGCCAGCCGACCGAGACCGATCCGCGCCCGGTGCAACCACCGACCCAGGCTCCGACGATCATCGCGAACCCGCCGCGCCCGCAGTCGCAACCCGAACCGCCGCCACAGGACTCGGCGCCGGTCGTGGTCGACGCGAACCCGCCCGTGCCCGAGCTCCCCGGCACCGGTCGAGCGTGGATGGTGACGAAGACGTCGCAAGGCTGCCGCGCGATGGTGATGAACACCGGTGGCTGCCCGCCAAATGTGATGTGCAATCCGCCGCCGCCGCATGCCTACGCGTGCATCGACGGCGAGAAGTACCCGGTCAAGGTCGTGCAGCCGACCGCCGAGGTCTGTCAGGTCGAGGCGGATCCACCGCCGCCCTGCCCGCGTAATGCCAAGTGCAAACCGGCGCCGCCGCCGCACGTCGTTCCCTGCCCGAAATGACGCTGCAGCGCGTTCGCCACGAGTGGCGCGCGCGGATCGCCGCCGAGTACACCTCCGCTGCGATCACGCAGCAGGTCACGCTCTGGCTGATCCAGGCCGGCGCCCCGCCCGATCTGATCGAGGCCGGGCTCTCGATCGTCGGGGACGAGCTCGCACACTCCCGGCTCTCGCACGAGGTCTATGTCGCCGCGGGTGGGACCGAGCCTCCCGCGCTCGATCGCGAACAGCTCGGGATGGCGCGCCAGCACGACGTGCTCGAATTCGATCTACTCTCCGCGATCGTCCGGGTGTTCTGCCTCGGCGAGACCGTCGCGGTGCCGCTGTTCAAGCACCTGCGCGAGCCATGCACCGAGCCGGTCGCACGCGACGCCCTCGATCGGATCCTGCGCGACGAAGTGCGCCATCGCGATTTCGGCTGGGACACGCTCGATTGGTTGTGCACGACCGCGATCGGTGACGCGATTGCTGGCTGGGTCACCGCGCAATGGCCGGCGATGCGGCGCGAGCTCGCGGCGAGCTACGGCGAGCTCAACACGGTGATCCGCACAGATAGCGGCGAGATCAGCGACGCCGATCGGGCGTGGGGCCTTGCCGCGCCTCGCGAATACGCCGAGATCCTGGCGCGAACGATCGAGCGGGACTATCGACCGCGGTTCGCGACACGCGGCATCGCGATCTGACTATAGTCCGCGCCGCATGAAGATCCTCATCACCGGCGCTGGTGGCCAGATCGGACACGATCTGATCGGCGCTCTCGTCGCAGCAGGTCATCACGTCGTCTCGACCGATCTCGCGCCGCGGCCGCCGAGCCACGCCCATGCGGGTGGCGATTGGCAGCGCCTCGATGTCACCGACGCCGCCGCGGTCCAACACATGTTCACCGACGAGCGTCCCGAGCTCGTCTATCACCTCGCCGCGATCCTCTCGGCGAGCGGCGAAGCGAATCCGCGCCTCGCGTACGACGTCAACCAGACCGGCACGTGGAACGTGCTCGAGGCCGCGCGCCGCGCGAAGGTCAAGCGCCTGATGTTCACCTCGAGCATCGCGGTCTTCGGGCCGCCACCGAGTGGCCCGTTGCCCGATCCTTGCCCCGACGACGTCGCGCTCCACCCCGGCACGATGTACGGCGCGACGAAGGTCTCGGGCGAGCTCCTGTGCAGCTACTACCGCAAGCGCTACGACATCGACTGCCGCGGCGTACGGTTCCCCGGCCTGATCTCCGCGGCGATGCCCGGCGGCGGCTCGTCGGACTACGCGCTGTTCATGTACGTCGACGCCGTGCGCAAGGGTTCGTACGAAGCGTTCGCGCGCGCCGATACGCGCATCCCGCTGATGTACATGCCGGATGGCGTACGCGCCCTACTCGAGCTCGCGTTCGCCGAACGCGAAAAGCTGTCGCGCACGATCTACAACATCGCAGCCTTCTCGCCGCGTGCCGACGAGATCGCGACCTCGGTCAGGCGCGCGATTCCCGATGCGCAATTCACCTACGTCCCGGATCCCGTGCGCCAGGGCATTTTGGATAGCTGGCCCAAGGCGATCGACGACGCGGCCGCGCGCCGTGATTGGAGCTGGAAGCCGTCCTACACCCTCGATGCCATGACCGATGATCTGGTTCCGCGCGTTCGCCGGATGCTCGATCTCGGCGCCGTGCTATCGCACTAGCCATGTACACGAACGCGAAATCCGTCTTCGCCGCGTCGCTCGCCGAGATCGAACAAGCGGGCCTGTGGAAGCACGAGCGGCTGATCACCTCGCCGCAAGCCGCGCACGTGATCACCAACGGTAAAGAAGTCATCAACTTCTGCGCGAACAACTACCTCGGCCTGTCGTCGCATCCGCGCGTGATCGCGGCCGCGCGCCAGGCCCTCGAGGACCGCGGCTACGGACTGTCGTCGGTGCGCTTCATCTGCGGCACGCAGGACAAGCACAAGGAGCTCGAGGCCGCGGTGTCCGCCTTCCTCGGTACCGAGGACACGATCCTGTACGGCTCGTGCTTCGACGCGAACGGCGGGTTGTTCGAGACCGTGCTCGGGGAGGAAGACGCGATCATCAGCGACACGCTGAACCACGCGTCGATCATCGATGGCATCCGGCTCTGCAAGGCGGAGCGCTTGCGCTACGAGCACGACAACCTCGACGACCTCGAGGCGAAGTTGAAGGCGTCGCAAGGCAAGCGCCTGCGGATGATCGCGACGGATGGCGTGTTCTCGATGGACGGTGACATCGCACGCGTCGATCAGATCTGCGATCTCGCCGAAAAATACGGCGCGATGGTGATGGTCGACGATAGCCACGCGACGGGCTTCGTCGGCAAGACCGGCCGGGGCTCCGCGGAGCTCCGCGGCTGTCTCGATCGTGTCGACGTCTTCACCTCGACGCTCGGCAAGGCGCTCGGCGGCGCGTCGGGTGGCTTCACCTCGGGCAAGAAGGAGATCATCGATCTCCTCCGCAATCGCTCGCGCCCGTACCTGTTCTCGAACACGCTCGCACCGCCGATCGTCGGTGGCTCGCTCGCGGCGATCGCCCTGTTGACCGAATCGACGGTGCTCCGCGACAAGCTCGAGGCGAATACCACGCGGTTCCGCGCCGGCATGACGAAGGCCGGGCTCTCCATCCGCCCCGGCACGCACCCGATCACCCCGGTGATGCTCGGCGATGCCAAGCTCGCGGCCGAGATGGCCGCACGCCTGCTCACCCACGGGATCTACGTGATCGGGTTCTCGTACCCCGTCGTCCCCAAGGGGGCCGCGCGAATCCGCGTTCAGATCTCGGCCGCCCACTCCGAGGCGGATATCGACCGTGCGCTCGAGGCATTCATCACCGTCTCGAAGGAGCTCGGTCTGGAGTCCAAGACGTGAAGCCCGACGCGATCATCGCGAAGATCCGCGAAGCACTCCCGGACGCCGAAGTCGAGCTCTCCGACCTCACGGGGACCGAGGACCATTGGAAAGCGTCGATCATTTCGGCAGGTTTTGTCGGCCATTCCATGATGGCGCGCCATCGCATGGTGATGGCCGCCCTGGCCGAGGAGATGAAGGGGCCGATCCACGCCCTCACGCTCGACGTAAAAACCCCCGAAGAAACGAAGAAAGTCTAAGCCTGTCGCACGCCGTTCCGTGCGAGGCTTTGCCGGGCGGGAGCCATGGCTGCGGACAGCGCGGTGGAAGAAGATTTCGGCCCGTACCTCGTGTACGAGCGATTGGGCGTGGGCGGGATGGCAACCGTTCACCGCGCGCTGGAGCGTGGTGTCGAAGGCTTCGAACGCATCGTCGCGCTCAAGCGGTTGCTCCCGCACCTCGCGGAAGATGCCAGCTTCATCAAGTCGTTCGTACGCGAAGCGAAGCTCGCGTCGCTGCTCGCGCACGTCAACATCGTCCAGATCTACGAGCTCGGTCGCGTGGGCACCGAGTACTTCATCTCGATGGAGTACATCGAGGGTCACGATGTGCGGCGCATCCTGCGCCACGCGCGCAAGGTCACCGGTCCCGCGCCGATCCACGTCACGACCGGGCTCGCGCTCCAGCTCTGCGAAGCGCTCGATTACGCGCACACCAAGCTCGATGACGAAGGTCAACCCCTCGGCCTCGTCCATCGCGACATCTCGCCGTCGAACTTGCTCGTCACCGGCTCCGGTCATCTCAAGGTGATCGATTTCGGCATCGCGAAGGCGCAGTCCTCGCAGCTCCGCACGCAGACCGGTCGCGTGAAGGGCAAGCTCGCGTACATGGCCCCCGAGGCGATCTCCGGGAGCCGCGATCTCGATGCGCGCTCGGATGTCTGGGCGTGCGGCGTGATCCTGCACGAGCTTCTCACCGCGCGGCCACTGTTCGCGAGCAAGAACGAGTACCAGACCCTGATGAAGGTCCAGCGCGGCGACATCATGCCGCCGTCGACGTTCAACCAGGCATGCCCTGCCGAGCTCGATGCGATCGTGTTCAAGGCGCTCGCGCGTGATCCAGATGATCGGTTCGGGAGCGCCCTCGAGATGCGCGACGAGCTCATGCGCGTGCGTTCGCAATACTCGTTGCAGACCAGCCATCGCGATGTCGCGACGTGGCTCGCGTGGGCGTTCGCACTCGAGCTGCCCTCGGGCTTCTCGGGCAACACCACCGAGCCCGTCTCGGCACCCATCTCGGTCCGCGCGCCAACCCCGCGCCCGGTGCGCGATCGCGACGACGACGAAGCCGTCGAGATGGTCTGGGGTAACAGCGACGGCGAGCTCGGCGAGAACAGCGGGCCGGTCGTCCTCGACGACGTGCCCGATGTTTCTGCCAAGCACCTCGCGGTGAGCACCATCACGGGCGGCGACAGTGCCGACGATATCCCGGCGCCTCGTCCGAGCCACGGATCGATTCCTCACCCGATCTCGCACCAGAGCTCGTCGCGAATCTCGCAGAACCTCCTGCGTGCCCGCGCGCCGACGTCCGATGTCGTGCCCGACCTCGGGTTGTCGCGCCCGTCGACCAATCGCGTCCCGGGTGCGCCGGCGCGCGATAGCGGGTTGTCGATGAACGATCTGTTCGGCGTCCACGAAGACGCCAGCGACGCCAGCGACGCCAGCGACGCCAGCGACACCAGCGACGACATGCAGACACTCGCCGGCGATCCGCGTCCCGCGATCGCGATGTCGCGCGCGCTGACGCAAGAGCCGGTCGTCCGGTTCTCGAAGAGCCAACCGATCGCGATTCCGCTCGACGATATCGAACCCTCGCTCGCTCCGCTGCGCCCGCCGCAGCGCGTGCCCCATACCCGGCCCGGCGTGCAACCCGCGACCCCGCGCGCGCCTTCCGCGAGGGTGTCGCCGAATACGCAGAAGCTCGTGATCGGCGCCTCCATGGTCGAGCGCAACAAGCCGCCGCGGCGCTGGCTGCTCGTGCTCGGCCTGCTGCTGCTCGCCGGTGGGGGCGCCGCCGTCGCGGTCTACATCACGACCAGCATGCACGCGCAGTCGTCCGCAGCGTCGGCGTCCGCGGTGCCGGCAGCGACCGGTCCCGCGATGGTGAACTTCGACGTCACGCCGAAAGATGCCGAGATTCGCATCGATGGGAGCTCGCACATCGGGGTGCCGTGGAAGACCGAGCTCGCTGCCGGCACGCACCAGGTCGAGATCCGCCGCAGCAACTACACCGCGTACCTCACCGCGCTCGAGCTCTCGCCCGGCGACAAGCACTCGCTCCACATCGAGCTCCGTCCGCTCGGCACGACCGGCGCGACCGGCGACGCCACGCTGTCCGTGCAGACCACGCCGTCGGGGCTCGAGGCCGAGCTCGATGGCACACCCTTGCCGCAGCACACGCCGATCAAGCTCGCGGTGACGCCGGGCACGCACGTGATCGTCGTCAAGCGCGGGGGCGTCGAGGTCTGGCGCCAGACCGTCAACGCCGAAGCGGCGAGCGACTACGAGTTCAACCCGTCGTTCATGCCGACCGCGCCCGCTGTCACCGACCCGAAGAAATCGGCGACCGAGTCCTTCATCACCGACGAGCGCGCGCCGGCGCCGAGCACGGCCGGAACGGTCACGGGCGATGCGAGCGCGCCGGTGGTCATCGAGACACCGCCACCCGCGCCGACGCCCCAGCCGACGCCGATCATCCAGACACCTGCGCCTGTTCCCACGCCGCCCGCCCCGGTCATGCCGGTCATCCCTGTCGGCCCCGTGACCGTCGCGCCGAACGCGGTGAGCAAGCGCTCGGGCGAGGCGCCGAACATCTCGCGCTTTATCGGCCAGAGCGTTCCACCGGTCGCGGCGGCGAAGCTCTGCATCGACACGCAGGGCAACGTCACCTCGGTCGATTTCGTCGGCAAGATCGACGCGAAGATCGCGAACGAGCTGTCGTCGACCTTGAAGACCTGGAAGTACGCACCGTACGTCCAGGCCGGCACGACGCTCAGCGCCTGCTTCGTCGTGACGATGCGGATGAAGTGACCAAACCGAGAGCTAGCTCTTCGCGCCGTCGGCCACGACGACGCCATGGAACATGTCCATGCCGCAGGCGAAGCCCACTTCGCCCGTCGCCGGGACGGTGACCGCGACTTCGACCGGCGTGTTCATCGGCAGATCGATCGTCTTCTTATCAGGCGTCACCAGCTGCGCGATGCAGGTCGAGTCTGCCGTGCGCGTGAACACCAGCAGCAGCTTCTCGCCGGGCTTGCCGACGATGCGCTCCGGCTTGTAGCCCGAGGTATCGGCGGTCACCGGCACCTTGCGAACACCGTCCGCGCCGACCGTTCCGGCGGTGAGGCCCGCGGTCACTGCCGCGGGCTTGGCCTTCGCGCCGGCATCGTCTTTCTTACAGGCAGTGACGGCGACCGTGGAGGAGAAGATCAGCACCAGGAGAACCGAACGAGAGATGCGCAGCATCCTGGATCTATAGCACTAGCTCACATGCGTGCGGAGGTCGCGCCCGTCGGGCTCGCCTCGATGTCGGTGAGCGGATCGGCCCAGTTCTCGAACTGGAGGATGCCGAGCTTCTGGAAGCGCTCGCGCTGGCGGTCCGAGAGCAGGTCCATCTTCTTGAGCGCGGGGACGATCTTGGCGAACAGCATCTGCCGGAACATCTGCTGGCCCTGGCTCTGGAACGTGATGTCCATGCACTCCTTGACCGGCATGCCCTCGTGCTCCCAGACCTCCTGGAGCAGGAATCGATCGCGCATCAGCACCGCGGCTTCGTAGACGAAGTCTTCGCGCTCGCGCTTCACCGCTTCGTTCTGTTCCTTGTAGTAGTCGCGCAGCGAGAGCACGCCGAACGCGACGTGGCGCGCTTCGTCGCCCATCACGTAGGCGGTGAGTGCCTTGAGCAGCGGCTCTTGGGTGGTGTTCCTGATCAAACCGAACGCGGCGAGCGCGAGGCCCTCGACCATGATCTGCATGCCGAGGAACTTCATGTCCCAGCGCGAATCTTTGAGCACGAGATCGAGCAGCGACTTGAGGTGACGGTTGACCGGGTACGAGAACCCGATCTTCTTGTGGAGATAGCGATTGTAGACATCGACGTGGCGCGCCTCGTCGACGACCTGCGAGGCGGCGTAGAGCTTGCTGTCGATTCGGTCCAGGATCTCGACAGCAAGC
>JANXOP010000306.1 GCA_025357755.1 Kofleriaceae bacterium
CGCCGCGACCGCGACCGCCACGGCGTGGCAGTCGAGAGCCGTGGTCAGCGCGGTGCGCACGTCGCTCGCATAGACCGAGTTGCTCGCGAGGTTGATGCCCTGCCACGCGTGGCTGCCGAACGCGAGCCCGAACGTGTGGTCGCCGAACGTGATCGCGCCGGCTTCGGTGACCGTCACCACCGGCTGTTGCGCGAGCGAATCCTGGACGAGCCCTCCGAGCGGCACGACGACCTCGAAGCCCGCGAGGCGAAACGTCAGTGCATCGAGGTCGTGTTTCGTCTTCTCGGGCGAGAACGACAGCGTGCTGTCGAGGCCGAATTGCGTCAGCGCGGTCTCGGCATAACCGGCGACGTCGCCCGCGAACACCTTGACGGTCTTGCCACTGATCGTCGCCTTCGCGATCTCGGCGTCGAGGTACCCTTCGAGCTTCGAATTCAAGGTCGAAGACAACGCGGCGGTGAGCTGCGCGTACTCCGGCACGCTGTTCGTGCTCGCGACCGAGAGCATCGTGTGTGCAGGCGCGGTCGCGAACGCGCGGATCGACGCCGACACCGCGATGACCTCGGCCGGCAACACCGTGCCCGCGCTCGGCGCGACCAGCGAGCGGACGGCGTACATCGTGCCTGCTTGCGGAATCGGATTTTCAGGAGTGCCGAGGCCAACCCCGTACGTGGGGGCCGGGTCGTCAGCCCCACAGCCGGCCAGAGAACCCGTGACGGCGGAGACGAGGAGGCCGACGCCGATGACGCCGATGACGCGGTTCATGCGACCTGATAGAGCAAGCTTGCGGCCAAACCTAACCAGCTAGATCTCCTCGAGTTCACCGCTGACAACCCGGTGTCCAGCTCCACCAGAGGCTGCACACATCCGTCCGCTACACGCCGAGTCAGTCCTCGAGCTCAGCGATCGACTTCGCGTAGCAGCAGCGACCACGCGAGCCACCCGATGCCGTACACGATCCCCAAGGCGCACAACCACCACGTGGTCGAGGTCTCGCCGTAGCGATCGGCGAGCACGCCGGCGATGATCGCCGAGGCACCGATCGCGAGCGTCGCGAGGCCGTAGTCGATCGCCATCACGCGACCGCGGACGTGGTCGGGCGTCTCGCGTTGCAGGCCGTACGTCGAGAGCGACCATTGCGCACCACCGCCGAGATGGGACACGACGACGAGCACGAGCGCGAGCGCGAACGAGGCGGACACCGCCGTGAACGCGAGGTAGCCCGCCGCGTAGGTCAGCGTCGAGATTCCGCACACCCACACGATCGCGCGCCTCGTCGGCGTTGCACCGATCGTCGAGCGCGCGAGCAAGGGGCCGAGCATCGCGCCGAGGCCGCGCGCCGCGAACAGGAAGCCGGTCGCGGCCGGCGTGCCGGCGAAGCGGCGCGCCGCGAACGCAGGCAGGAGGCCCACGATGCCGTTCGCGGTGCTCACGCCGCCCTTCGCGAACAGCAGGCGCAACAGGATCGGTCGCGAGCGGAGATATGCGAACGCTTCGCGCAGCGTACCGGTCGACTCGGCGCGCGCGGGTTGCTGGAGCGGCTTGCGGATGCTCGCGATCAGCAGCGCCGAGATCAAGAATGACGCCGCATCGATGGTGAATGCGAGCTGGCGTCCGAACACCTCCGCGACCACGCCACCGAGCCCCGCGCCGACCATCAGCATCGAGCCCCACACCATCCCCATCACGGCCTGAGCCGCGGCGAGATCCTCCTCGGGCACGAGGTTCGGGGTCGCGGCACTCGCGATCGGGTCGGAGAAGCTCGCACCGATCGCCAGGCCGATCGTTGCCGCGACCGCGAGAGCGGTGCTGTGCCAGTACGCCGCGAGGCAGAGGGACAACGCGATCGGCACGCGAGCGAGGTCGCTGAGCACGAGCGTGCGCTTGCGATCGAAGCGGTCGGCGATGGTGCCCGCGATCGGCGAAGCGACGAACACCGGCAGCACGGTCGCCGCGTAGACGTACGCGGCCGCCCCCGGTCGACCGGTGAGCTCGGTGACGAGCCCCGCGACCGCGACGAACGAGAACCAATCGCCAGCCAGCGACACCACGCTCGCGAGGAACAGCCGCCGAAATTCGCGGTTGCGGCGGAGCACCGCGACGATCGAAGGACTACCAGCCAAGCGCCGGCAGTATACGAGTTAGCCGTGCAAGAGCACGGGCGCGACGACGATCATCCGTTCGAGATTTACCTACTGCATCAGCGTCGTCGTGACGATCTGGATCTCGGCAGCGCTCAGGCCACGGAAGCGCGGCGGGGGCATGCGGCGGAACGCATTCTCGCCGAGGCCCAGGCGAAGGATCGCCTTGTCCTTCTCCTCGCGGGTCATCGTCGTCAGCTTCGTCACGTCGAACTTCGCGCGGGTCTGGGTCTGGTCGAGCGACGGGTTGTGGCACTGCTGGCACATCTGGACCAGGATGCCCTTACCATCGCTCGCGGTGACGAGGTCTTGCGACGGAGCGAATGACAAGTCCGCCATCGCACCGTCGAGGAAGACATCGCGGATGTCCATCTGGAGGGGTGTCCCGTTCGTCATCGCCGTCTTGTAGGCGGTGGTCGCGGTCGTCAGCTTCGTCGGATCGGTGACGCGGTTCTGATGATAGGGCGGCGGGATATCGGTGCCGCTCTTGGAGTTGGCGTACAGCCCGAGCCACGTCGCCGAGGTGCCGTTGTCGAGGATCTTGCCTGTGTTGAACTCGTTCGGTTGGACCTTGAAGCCTTGGTTCTCGACGAGCCCTTCGAGGGCCGCGGGATCCGGGCCACCGCCATTGAACGGTCCCGCGCCATTGTTGTTGGTGTTCGCCGGATTGTTGATCACCGCGGCCGGGATGCCCGCGTACGCCTCGGTCGTGCCGTGCGCGGCGGTGAAGTCCGCGAGCATCTGCTGACCGTTGCTGCGGTTGTTGCGGAAGAAGTGGCCCCACGGATTCTGGAGCTCTTGCATGCGAAGGATCTTTGGCGTGCCCGGGCCACCCGTCTGGTGGCACTGGTTGCAATCGAAGATCGTGTTCTTGATGTCGGTGTCCTGGTAGAGCGAGTAGCTCGTGAAGTTACCCTCGACCTTCGGGGTGAGCAGCTCGTCCGAGCTACAGCCGTTGGCGTTCGCGTTGCAGGCCTGCTCGAACTTCACGAGGAAGAACGACAGGTCGCCCTGGCCGTTGTTTGCCGAAGGGTCATTCGAGACCAGCTCGACGAACTGCTCGCCGCGCACGAAGCCCATCGCCACGAAGCTCGCGAGCGGCTTGGGGGTGTTGACGCGACCTCGAGTGATCGGAGGAGTGAAGATGATCGCGCGCGGATTGATCGCGGAGCTGAAGTGGGTCACCAGCGAGGACGAGTGACCGGTGAGGACGAACGCCGGGTTGCCGTTGTTGCCGTTCGTGATGTTGCCGGCCTTGAAGTCGAGCCCGACGAGCTTCTGGAGATCGATGAGGTTCGTGATCACCGGCGGCGTCGGCGTGCAGAACGCCTTGGACACGGCGTCGTTGCCACCACGCGCACAGACCACCGCGAGCTGCGCGGCTCCGGTCTTGAAGCCGAGGCTCGGCGACAACGGATCGGTCAGCGTGTCCAGCGCATCTCCGGATCCCGCGGCATCGACACCCGGATCGAAGCCACTGCCGGAATCGACGCCGGCTTGCGACCCACTGTTCGAAACCGTGCCGACACAGCCGGCAGCGAACAGGAGGACAGCGATTCGAGAAACCATGTAGCCCGCTACTACAAGGCTGGTGCCAGTTGTCCCCAGCACCGTGGCGCAACAAATCTCGACAGTTGCTGGGTCGGGAAGATCTACTCGTCTGGGACTGCAGGCACCAAGCGCACTGCCTTGCACACCAGGCAACGAACGATAGAACCAGTCAGTGAGCGCTCATGAGAGCTCACGTGATCGTCGTCGGGGCGAAGCTACGCGACCATCGCGACGAGTGCCGAGGTCGCGATCCCATCGCGCATCGGCAAACACGACCGCGGAAACGCCTGGCGGATCGAGTGCCCCGCCTCGAGCAGGGCACCGCAAAATCGATCGAGGTTCGCGGCGGTCGAGGCGACGTAGTCGTGCAGGACGACCAGCGTCTCGGGTTCGCGCGCACATGCTGCGAGCGCCGTATCGACCCAGCCAGCTTCGTCACGCCAATCGCCGGGCACGCAGTTCCACATCACGCACGTGTAGTGCTCGGCCGCGAGGTAATCGCGCGCGGCACGACTCAAGAGATGGGGGCCGAGCTGACCGCCCTTGCCGTGCGGGCGAAACAGCCTCGTGGTCAGCCCCAGCTGCGCGAGTGCGCGCTCGGTCGCGATGATCTCTTGCTCGACCGCATCGGCGCGCAGATCTTCGCCGAGCGGGAGGCCGTGCGTGAACGTGTGGTTGCCGATCAGATGGCCGGCTTCACGAGCACGCACGAGCGCACGACCGGCGGCCGGATCGGCGAGCCGATCACCGACCGCGAAGAACGACGCCTTGAGGTCGCGACGCGCGAGCACGTCGAGCACGCGATCGGTGACGACGGGATCGGGGCCGTTGTCGAACGAGAGCGTGACCTGCCCCATCAGCGATACACGTTGTTCGACGTGTGATCGCCCGCCAGCCAGCGGCGAAGCTCGCCATGCGCCTGCTCGCGCAGGCTCGCGGCATCGGGCGCGTGCGGTGCATCGACCGTGAGCTCGACGATCATCCCGTTCGGATCGGTCGCGTAGAGCGATTTGCAGTAGCCGTGGTCGAGCTCGAACGAGGGCTCGAGCCCCGCGGCCGCGAACCGCGCGCGCGCCGCATCGACGACTTCTTGCGTGCAGGCGAGCGCGAGATGAATGAACGGTGAGGACGGAAGCTCGGGACCAAACAGCGCCTGATCTTCGGGCTTCTCGAACTGGAAGAAGGCGAGTGCGCTGCCGTCACCGAGCCCGAAGAAACAATGGCAGTACGTGCGCGACGCGCCGAACAGCTCGTCAGTCTCGCACCACGTCGCGATCAGCGGGAACCCCAGGATGTCCTCGTAGAAGTGCCGCGTGGCCTCGAGGTCCTTGGTCACGTACGCGGTGTGATGAAGACGGCTGGGCAGTCCGCTGGGAGGCGTCATGAGATGTTGTACGTTGCCACATAGGGCCACGATCCGTCGTGGAGAACCGCTGATGACGAGTGCCCGATTCGAGAAGGTCCGTACCGTCGACACGCTCGGCGAATACACGTTCCGCGATCGCCGCTTCCTGTGGAGTGGCGAGCGCGGGGTACCACTCGTCCTCGAGCTCCACGGCAGCGGCCTCGACGGCCTGGCGCAGCTCCGGACGAGCGGCCTCTATCGCACCGCGTCACGGCGCGGGTTTGCGGTGGCCGCACCGGATGCCGCGATCCCGCTGCGCTTGTCTCCGGACGTGCCAGCGGGGTTCGCGTGGAACGTACCCGGCGTGCCACTCGTCGATGGCTCGCCGAGCGACCACGGTCCCGACGATGTCGCCTTCCTCGGGGAGCTCGTCACCGCGATCGCGCCGAGCAAGCTCTACGTGGCAGGGTTCTCGGGGGGCGCGCGCTTGGCATCGTTGCTCGCGTTCGAGCTCGATGTCTGGGGGCTCGCGACGGTCGCGGGCTTGCGCTTGCCTGCGGTCACGACCAGGCCACCACCCGCGACCATCGCGTTCCATGGCGATCGCGACCTGATCAATCCGATCGGTGGAGGCGCGGGTCCGCGCTGGGCAGAAGGTGTCGAGGCAACGTTAGCCGCGTTCGCGACCCGCTTCGGTTGGGGGCGGGGCGACCAGCGGGTGTCGCCGCACGTGCACAGGACCGTGATGGGCGCGCCGCACGACGCGCGCTTCGTCCAGTACGTGATCGAAGGCGGCTTGCACGTGTGGCCCGGGACGCACGATCCGGAGCACCTCCGTGCGTTCGGCCCGACGACGGACGAGCTCGATGCCTCCGAGGTGATCTGGGACTACTTCACGAAGCAGTAGACATGCAGCCATCTATGCGGCGTGTGGGATGCGCGAGGTGATCGCGATGATCTTGTCGCGCACGAACCGCGCGGCATCGTCGCTATCGCTCGACGCGAGCCACAGCAGCTCGGTACCTGCGCCGCCACTGTTCGTCTCGAACGGCAGCTTTCGCGTCGCGAGCTTGGGGCGCACGCTGCGAATCTGCTCGGCAACCATCGCAGGGACGGTGGCGATCAGCGAGCTGCCTTCGACGATCGCGCCGATGTTAGCGAACGTCGAGACCGAGCAGCGGATCCGTCGCTGGCGACCGAGCAGATCCTCGACCAAGCCGCGCAGGTCACCGTTGTACGACACGATCACGTGATCGTGTGCGAGGTAGCGAGCCTCGGTCAGCCGCTTCGGGAGGCGCAGCTCGCGCGGATCGAACAGGCAGACATGACCTCCCCCGAAAAGCTTCAGGCGGCGGATCGACGACGGCAGCTCGTCGGCGACCGTGACCGCGGCATCCATGCCACTGGCGAGCGCGGCACCGACCGTCCGGAACTGCACCGGCAACGAGATCACGCGCATGTTCGGTGCTTGTTGGCCAAGCACCTCGAGCAGCCGCGGCAGCAACCACGCCTCTGCGGCATCCGCGAAGCCGATCCGCAACGTGCGATCGCTGGTCTTGGGATCGAACGCGCTCGGCGAGAGAGCGGCATCGACGAGTGCACCGAGGTGCGGGTAGATCGCCGAACGCAACTGGACGCCTCGGCTCGTGAGCGCCAGGCCACGACCGCGGCGCGTGAATAACGGGGTCCCGATCGCGGTCGCCAGCCGGCGTAGCGCGACGCTGACCGCCGGTTGGGTGAGGTAGAGCCGGCTCGCAGCCTCGGTGACGCTGCCCGCCTCGACGACGACGGCGAACACGCGCAGGAGGTTCAGGTCCAGGTCCCTTTCATAATTGCTACGCATATGGCTCATACATCTTATTCAATAGAGTGATGCGACGCGAGTGCGTACAACCTGGCTCATGACCTCCACGAAGCACGTCAAGCTCGGCGCCACCGGCCCCGAGGTTCTGCCACTCGCGCTCGGCTGCATGGGCATGTCGGGCGGCATCTACAGCACCGCCGATG
>JANXOP010000048.1 GCA_025357755.1 Kofleriaceae bacterium
AGCCCGGCGACCGGGTCGTCGTGCCCTTCTGTATCGCGTGCGGTAACTGCGAGCAGTGCCAGCTCGGGATGTTTTCGTGCTGCGAGAACTCGAATCCGACAGGCTTCATTCCGGAGAAGCTGATGGGCCACGCGACGTGTGGCTGCTTCGGCTATTCACATCTCACCGGTGGCTTTGCCGGCGGCCAGGCAGAGTACGTGCGCGTGCCTTTCGCCGATTTCGGCCCAGTCAAGGTCGATAAAGCGCTCAGCGATCATCAGGTGCTTTTCCTCTCCGACATCCTTCCGACGGCGTACATGGGTGCGGAGTTCTGCGAGATCAACCCGCGCAAGGTCGTCGCCGTCTTCGGCGCGGGACCGGTCGGTCAGCTCGCGATCGCGAGCGCGAAGGCGCTTGGTGCCGAGCGCATCATCGCGGTCGACCGCGTGCCGTATCGCCTGCAACTTGCTGTCGAGAAGGCTGGCGCCACCGACGTCATCAACTTTGAAGAGCAGCCTCTACAGGAGACGCTGCGCGATCTGACGGCCGGTCGCGGGCCGGATGCGATCATCGATTGCGTCGGTATGGAGGCTTCGGGAACGGGACTGCAGTTCGCGTACGATAAGCTCAAGCAGACCTCGAAGCTGGCACTCGATCGGCCGATCGCGGTACGGGATGCGATCATGGCCTGCCGCAGCGGCGGCACCGTCTCGATCCTCGGCGTGTACGCCGGGCTCGTCGACAAGTTCCCGCTCGGGTCCCTGATGAACCGCGGTCTGACGATCCGTACCGGCCAGTGCCACGTTCACCGTTACATGAAGCCGCTGCTCGAGAAGATCATAACGGGCCAGCTCGATCCGAGCTTCGTTGTATCGCACGAGATGAACCTCGACGACGCGCCTAAAGGATACGACATGTTCATGAAGAAACAGGACGAGGTGATGAAGATCATCCTCCGGTCCTGAGAAGTCGCGCGACCGTCTCGATCAGGTGGTCGAGGTCGAACGGCTTTTGCAGATAGTCGTCACAGCCGGCGGCGCGAGCGCGTACTTCATCGCGATCCATCCCCGAGGCGGTGCATGCGATGACCGGGATCTCGCGGTAGCGAGGATCGCGCTTGATCATCGCGATGACCTCGAACCCATCGATCCCGGGCAGCGTCAGATCCGTGAGCACGAGCCGCGGTCGCGCGCGTTCCAGGTACTCGAACGTGGTCTCCGCATCCGTCGCGGTGTCGACCGCGTAACCGGCGTTGGTCAGCACGGTGCGCGCGAGCTTCAAGTCGAGGGGATGGTCGTCGACGACCAGGACGAGCTCACCCGGCATGCGGCTCCATCTGACGCGGCAGGATCGCGGTGAACACGCTGCCCACGCCGACGGTGCTGGTTACCTCGACCCGGCCCCCGTGACCCTCGACGATGCGTTGCGCGAGCGCGAGTCCGAGGCCCGTGCCGTCGCGCGTGGCGGCAGCTCCGATTCGCGGAAACTCGACGAACAGATTCGGCAGACTCTCCGGCGCGATGCCCGCACCGGAGTCTTCGACGTCGAGCCGGAACTCCGCGAGTGCGGCGGCCGGTCGGACGCGGACCGTGATCGTTCCCCCGCGCGGCGTGAACTTCACGGCATTCGACAGGAACGTGTAGAGCACCTGCTTGATCCGCATCGGATCCACGATGACGACCGCGCACGAGCGATCGATCTCGAGGACGAACCTGAGCTTCCTCTCGGCGAGCAGGCCCTTGACGATGTCGCGGGTCTCGATCGCGAGCTTTTCGAGATCGACGCTCGCAGGATGAAACTCGAGCTTGCCGGACTCGAGCTTGGCGAGATCGAGCACGTCGTTGACGAGCTGGAGCAAGTGCCTCGCGCTGACCACGATGTCTCCGAGGAACTCGACGTGCTCTGGCGCGACCGCACCGACCTTGCCTTTGTACATCAGCTCGGCGAACCCGATGATCGAGTTGAGCGGCGTGCGGAGCTCGTGCGACATGTTCGCGAGGAACTCGCTCTTCAAGCGCCGCACTTCCTCGAACTTGTCTTCGAGCCCGTCGCGCACGACGACCGGCGTGATGTCGAGCTCTCTCACCGCGATGTACGGGGCCTCGCCCGGCACGCGCTGCATCGCGAGTGCGATGTGGAGGCTGACGCGGTGCTTGGTGTGGCGGATCGTGCGCAAAGCGATCGCTTCACCGCTCGCGACCGCGGCGAGCTGGGCGAGATAGCCGACGAGCTCTCCTTCCGGAATCGTCAGCGCCGCGAGGTCTCGCCCCACCGCTTCGCTGGCGGTGTAGCCATACAGGACCTCGGCGCCATGATTCCAGGCGAGGACCTCGCCACGGGTGGAGAGCGCGAGTAACGCCTCTGCCGCGAGGTCCAACCTCTCCTCATAGTGACGACCCGAAGCCATACCCCCTAAAATATCCTAGTGGTTCGCGTCGATGCTGTCGCCTCAAAGAAGTGTGGTTTCCGCGAATTCGCTGGGGTCGAAAATTTGCAGAATCACGGGCTTTTTCGTCGACGAGTACTCGGCATTCTGTGGCGCTTTGAAGCAGTCTGAATCCGTAAACTCCACTGTCAGTGTCTGAACGACACGGCAAAGGTCGCTGCGAAGCTGCGCGCTGGGGCTACTCTTCGTCCGGTGCCGACCGCCGAAGCTCGCTACGACCGCCTCGCCGTCATGGCCGAGGTGTCTCACGCGTTCGCGACGGTCGCCTTCGACTATCAGTCGTTGCTCGCCAAGATCGCGAGAGCCGTGGCGGATCTGGTCGGCGACGGCTGCCTCGTCACGTTGCTCGAGCACGAGATGCTCGTGAACGCGGCGAATGCCCACGTGGTCCCGGAGCTCGAGCTCGCCTACCGCGAGTATGTCGCACAGCTGCCGATCGTGATGCTGACCAGCCCTTCGGTCTCCGCACAAGTGATGCGGTCGGGCGAGCCCGTGCTGATGCGGGAGATTTCGCCGGGCGAGATGGCCGCGCGGGTCGAGGCGGAGCTCCGACCGATCGTGCGCCAGCTCGACGTCCGCAGCTTCGCGGTCGTCCCGATCCGCGTGAGTGGGAAGACGATCGGCACGCTCTCGATCTTTCGCACCGGCAGCGGCCGCAACTACAACGAGTCCGATCTGCTGTTGCTCGGCGACCTCGCCGATCGCGCGGGCCTCGCGATCTCCAACGCCCGGCTGTACGCCGACCTCGAACGCAGGGTGGCCGAGCGGACGCACGAGCTCGAACATGCGAACAAAGAGCTCGAGGCCTTCAGCTATTCGGTCGCTCACGATCTGCGCGGACCGTTGCGCAGCATCGACGGGTTCTCGCACGCGCTGCTCGAGGACTACGGCGACAAGCTCGACGCGGAGGGCACGCACTACCTCCAGCGCATCCGGACCGGTGCGCAAAATATGGCCGCGCTGATCGACGGCTTGCTCGCTCTCGCGCATGTCGGCCGCATGGAGCTCCGACGCGCGACCGTCTCGTTGAGTGACGGCGCCACGGCGATCGTCGAGCAATTGCGGGAGGTCGACCCTCAGCGTGTCGTCGAGTTCGTGATCGCGCCGGGTCTCGTGGCGAATGCGGATCCGCGGCTCGCCGCCACGATCCTGCAGAACCTGATCGGCAATGCCTGGAAGTTCACGAGCAAGCGCGCGTGCGCGCACGTCGAGCTCGGCATGCGAGGCGATGCGTTCTTCGTGCGCGACGATGGCGCGGGCTTCGATCTCGCGACCGCGACGAAGCTGTTCACTGGCTTTCATCGCCTGCACAACTCGCGCGACTATCCGGGCCACGGAATCGGCCTCGCGACCGTGCAACGCGCCATCCAGCGCCATGGCGGGCGCGTGTGGGCCGAGGCCGCGATCGATCGTGGCGCGACGTTCTACTTCACGTTCGCGTAGCGCAGCTTCGCCCGGATCAGCTCGATCAGATCGCCTTGCGTGAACTGCAAGTCGTACCTGTGCAGGCCGAGCCCGCCCATGCTCTTGGCGAGATCGAGCAGGTGGGGGCGCTGATCTCCAGCAGCCCCGACCTCGGCGATCGCGAGGTAGTTGCGGCCCTCCGGATCGAGCGTGCAATGGGCGGTGTAGAAGTCGCGAACCGCGACGTACGGGGTCGTGATGCCCTTCAGCCCGGAGGTCGGAAACACGCTCTCGCGCAGGGTCGATGTGGTCGCCGGGTTCACGCACATCGCGTGGTGGTGCGCGGGGACCTTGTTCGTGAGCTTGTTCGGCTTGTCACCGTCCGCGATCGAGAGGTACGAGATCAGGCACCCGGTCTGCTCGGGCTTCGTACAGGCGGCGAGCGAGCGAAACGTGCCCCCGGTGGTCTGCTCGTCGGGCACATCGACGGTGAAGCCGATCGGCATCGCGACGAGCAGCCTCGCGAGCAATGCGGGATCGGGCTCGATGACCTCGTGAAGCAGGCGCGCCGCCATCTGCGAACCTTGCGAGTGACCGATGATCACGAGCCGATGGTGCTTCGCGAACTGCGCGCGATACACCGCGAACGCAGCGGCGATATCGGAGTACGCGACCTCGAAGAACTCGTGCTGATCGCTCTTGGTCGAGAAGTAGGTCGCGATCGTCGCCTGGCGATACAGCGGCGCGTAGACGTTGCAGACCTCGCTCAACCGGGCGATCTGCGCCGCCGCGGCGGCGCGAATCTTCGATAGATCCGAGAAGTCGACATGGTTCCCGGGCAACAGGCTCAGGTCGACGGTCGGGTAGATGTAGAAGCAATCGACCTCGCTATCCTGGGCCGGGTGATGGGCTTGCACGAGGTGCGCGCCGGTCGCCGTGATCTCGGTCGTCGATAGATCTCCGCGACACGTGTCGCTCGGGAGATCCGGACGACATACCCACCACGCGGGGTCGCGATACGGATCGCTCGAGGTGCGGGGGTGCTCGCTCCGGCTCGTCGAGCAGGCGGCGATCACGATAGCGATCGCGAGAAAGACGAACCATCGAGCCACGGCTGCACGGTGGCAGATCAGCGCGCGATCGTCGACGTGGCACCAGCGCACGGATCAGCTCCGTGGCCACGAGATCGCGCCGAATTTGGTGCAGGAAATGCTTAGGCTCGTCGCACGAGCGATGCCTGGAGCGACGGAATCGACGAGCATCGTCGAGGGCATGAAGGCCGAATCCGCGGCTCGCACTAACGAGAACTAGGAGTTACGTCATGGGAATCATCAATAAGGTAGCTGCGGCGGGTGTGGTCGCTGCGGTCGGTGCGATCGCAGCGAACCGCGAAAACGTGAAGAAGGCCGTGCGCAGCCTGCTGCACAAGACCGAGAATGCGGCAGGACAGCTCGCTGAACGCGCGGAGAGTGCGCTAGCGCCCACCGAGAAGAAGATCGAGAAGAAGGTCGAGAAGACCGCGAAGAAGGTCGTCAAGAAAGCGGAGGCCGTGAAGGCCAAGGCGACCTCGAAGGTCACCCAGACCGCGCGCAAGGCGAAGACCCTCGCGACGAAGGCGAAGACGAGCGCGACCGCGGCCGGTCGCAAGGCAACTACGACCAAGAAGACGGCTCGCAAGGCGCGTTAGTCGTCGAGCTCGTCGCTGTGCGTCACGCCTGAAAATCGCTCGCGCGAATCCCGAGGGCCTTGATCTTCACGTGCAACGTCTTGTAGTCGGTCTGCAGGATCCTCGCGGCCTGACTCTTGTTGCCGCGAGTTGCGCGTAACGTATCGGTGATCGCCACGCGTTCGGCTTCGCGAGCCGCTTGCTCGGCGATCTCCTTGAGTGACTTGACCACGGCGATCTTCTGAGTCGGCGATCTCTTCGTGCTCGTCGCGGTCGGCTGGCTCTTGCCGATGAAGCGATGCACCGTGACCTTCTCGAGCTGCGTGGTCTTGGATTCGAGCACCGCCTGGCGGATCACGTTGCGAAGCTCGCGCACGTTGCCGGGCCAGTCGTAGCGCTCGAGCGACGCGAGCGCCTCGGCACTGACGCCCAGCATCGGCCGGCGCAACTCGATGCTGACCTCGTGGAGAAATCGGTCTGCGAGCTGGCCGATGTCTTCCCGCCGATCGCGCAACGCTGGTAGCGCGACCGTGTACTGCGCGAGCCGGAAGTAGAGATCCGCGCGGAACTTGTTCTCGGAGACGCGGCGCTGGAGCTCGTCGTTCGTCGCGGCGATGAACCTCACGTCGAGCAAGGTGGTCGTCGATCCACCGACCGATTGGACCTGTCGCGATTCGAGCACGCGCAGCAACTTTGCTTGCAGGCCCATCGGCATGTTGCCGATCTCGTCGAGAAACACGGTGCCCCCCGAGGCGAGATCGAAGCGACCTCGTTTCTTGCGATCTGCACCTGTAAACGCACCGCGTTCATGGCCGAACAACTCGGACTCGAGGAGGGCCTCGGGAATCGCGCCGCAATCGAGCGCGACGAACGGCTGCGATCGGCGCTCGCTCTGGCGGTGGATCGCCTGCGCGACGACCTCCTTGCCGGTACCGGTCTCGCCGGTGATCAAGACCGAGAACGTGGTCGCCGCGACCATCGCGACCTGCTCGGCGATGTGCATGACCGCGAGGCTCTTGCCCATCTGCTCGCCGAGGCCGCCACCACTGCCGACCTGCTTGCGGAGCTCGGCGACTTCGTTCTTGAGTGCGAGCGTCTCGAGCGCGCGCCGTAGCGTGAGGAGCAACTCCTCGTGATCGACGGGCTTGTTGAGGTAGTCGAACGCGCCCAGCTGTGTCGCGCGCACCGCGGTCTTGAGATCGCGCTCGGCGGTCAACATGATCACGGGCGTCTCGGTGTCGCTGGTCCGGAGTCGACGCAACATCTCGAGCCCGTCCATCTCGGGCATCTGAATGTCGAGTAGCACGAGGTCGGGAGCCCACTCCCGGAACTTCGCGAGCCCGGCAGCACCGTCGTGTGCCATCGCCACCTCCAACCCTTCGGTCTTCGCGATGGCCGATACCAACCTACAGCTCGCCGTGTCGTCGTCGACGACCAACAGCTTCCTCATGGCAACCCCTCTATGGCGACGCTACCATAGCCATGGCGTCGTCTCCACAGTCGTTCCGACACACCACTTCACGCGCACCGCTGCGCGTGGGCGATCGCGGGCAGCGTGCCGCGGCACGACCCTTGTAATAGCGACCTGGTGTGGCTCGCTCTGTCCTGATCATCGACCCTGACCTCGCGGGCAACAAGCTCGCGACGTTGGTGTTGAAGCAGGACGGTTGGGTGGTGATCACCGCGACCTCGGCCGAAGAAGCGCACACGGCGCTCGCCTCGTTCATGCCGAGCCTCGTCGTGACCGAGCTGCGGTTGCCGGATGGCGATGGCATCTCGCTGGTCGCTCACCTGCGCCGACAGGTGACCACGCAGCATCTTCCGATCGTCGCGTTGACGGCGACGCACGGACCCGAGACCGAGCTCGATAGTTGGGCCGCGGGCTGCGTCGATTTTATCCAGAAGCCGATCGATGTGATGACGTTCTCGGATCAACTCGGCCACGCGCTTGGAGCACAGCCGTGATGCATGTGGTCGAGGTCTGCAACGACCTGGCTCGCATGCTGCAAAGCTTCTCGGACAAGGACGACAACAAAGGCAACGAGGTCGCGAACGAGGTGGACTAGGTGGGCGAGGTGAAGGCTGATGTCTCTCAGCTGGAACAGGTGATCGCGAAGCTGATCGTGAATGCGAGAGGTGCAAAGCCCGTGGGGGGTGAGCTCTCGGTCGAGACTGCGCGCATCGGGATGGGGCAGGGGCAGGACGTGGCGACGGGCGAGTGGTTGGTGTGGTCGGTGCGCGGGGATGGGGATGGTGGCGGGGGAGTTGCGGAGTGGGGAGGGGGACGGGTCTGGGACTCTCGGCGTCGTACGGCGTGAAGCAGTTTGGTGGGCATCCTCCTCGATCGTGAGGATGGCCAAGGGATGGTGATGCGGGTGCTTCCGACCGTACGCGACGAACGTTCGCAGGCTCCGGTGCGATCGTCGACCAAGCAACGCGGTTGAGAAACCGTGGTGCGGGTTGAAGACGATCGCGCCGTACACGGGGCTTCGATGTGGTTGGGGTTCTCTGGACGAAGCAATGCGGTGCGTGCGTGGGTGTCCGCGCGCAGTCGAGCTGAGTGGCCGGGATGCAGT
Organism: Kofleriaceae bacterium; assembly: GCA_025357755.1. GTDB lineage: Bacteria > Myxococcota_A > Polyangia > Haliangiales > Haliangiaceae > JABFXX01. The sequence continues at coordinate 8,072 of JANXOP010000048.1, forward strand.
CGAACTTTCGGGGGAGGTTGGTTTATGACGGCGGTGATTCCCATGATTCGAGAAGACATCGAGGTCGCGGTTCGCCCGCGTATCCTCGTGATCGATGACAACGAGATTCTCGCGCGGTCGTTCGCGCGGATGCTTCGCAACTACGACACGGTGATCGACAACGACCCGTGTCACGCGGTGGGCCGGATTCGGGCCGGCGAGCGATTCGACGTGATCCTGTGCGACCTCCGGATGCCGTTCATGAGTGGCGTCGAGGTCCTCTCGGCCATCCGTGCGCACTACGCGGGCCGGCTGGGAATGCCCCGCATCGTGATGATGTCGGGCAGCGACGAGCTGACCGAAGGCGCTCTCGGGGCTCCCGTCCTGATGAAGCCGTGCGCGGCCGCGGATGTTCGGGCGATGGTCGCTGGGCTGGTCGAAACCAAGCCGTAACTAGCTGGCCAGCCTGGAAACGCTGGCTCGGGTTCGGGGTAGGATGAAGGCGGTGGAAACGCTGCGCGTCCACATCGCCGAGCTCGTGATCGCGACGGACCCGCAAGCGGCCGACGTCACGATCGCGGATTCGATCACCAAGGCCGCGGAAGCGAAGGGCCTCTCGATCGTCGCGCGTGAAGTGGTCGGCGATGTCGAAGAGCTGATCCGCGCGAAGCTCGAACAGTTTATCGGTGATCCGAACATCGATGTCGTCGTCGCGACGGGCGTCGCCGAGAGTGCCGCCGCGAGCAACGCGCTCAAGCCGTTGATCACCTCGCCGGTGCCGGGGTTCACCGATCTGTTTCGGTGGCTCGCGTATCAAGAAATCGGCGCCTCCGCGATGCTCTCGAATGCGGAAGCCGCGCAGTGTACGAGCACGTTCGTGTTCCTGTTGCCCTCGGTCAAAGGTGCGGTCGAGCAGGCGATGGAGAAGCTGATTCTTCCGCAGCTCGATCCCGCGACCCAGCCCAAGAACCTGATCCAGCAGATCCCGCGGCTCGCATCGTTGCTTCGCGCAACACCGCTCCTGCCCGAGCCACCCGCCGCCGACAAGGCGGCCGTGCCGCAGCGGATCGAGGCCGAGCGAACGGAGTCAGGTCCGGGCATCTCGGCGCGCTTACCGTCGAGCCCCGCGGTGCCGATCCATGTGCCCATCCCTCGCCCGGCGAGCAAGACCGGCCCGCACGTGATCCGCAAAGCTGATCCGGATGTCACCAAGCAGATCGATCGCGCCGAGCTCGAGCGCAACCTGGTGCGCAGTGAGAGCAATCCGAACGACGCGGTCACCAGGCCATCGATCGATATCCGTACGCTGTTGCCACGCCTGCCACCGGGTGCCGACGACGTCGACGAGACCGACATGGCCGACGTGCTGGCGGCCCCACCGCCGCGGCTCAAGCCGCCGCCGCAGCGCGCGACGCGCAAGCCTCCGACGATCCAGATTCCGGTGCGAGACAAGCTGACGCCACCTGCCCTCACGCGCAAGACCCCACCGCGTGGCGAGGTCGTCTCGCTCGTGGACCTCGCGAAATCGGCGAACGAGCTCGAAGCCGAGCCCGCCGAATCGGACGTCGTGCCGCTGGTGCCGCGTGCGCCGGTCAAATCGGCGAAGCGCGTCACGACCGAAGCCGAGGAGCTCGACGGTGCGGAGCTCGAGCCGGCGACCGAGGAAGAATTCGAGAAGCGAAGCGAAGACAGCCAGCCTGTCATCAAGCCAGTGGTCCAGCATCGCCCGCCGACGAACCCGCCGCCGCCACCGAAGAAGCGCGCCGCGACCGAGCCGCCACCGCTGCGGGTTCCAGACAAAAAGACCCTGGCGCCGCGACCGTCACGCACGCCGACCGAGCCGCCGCCGCCGCGGGTCGCCGAAGCGGATGATCTGCCGCGCGGCAAGTTCGTCTATCCGGAGCAGAAGGGCCTGACCGGCAAGGCGATCGCGAAGTGGCTGGTGTTCGCGCTGCTCGCCGCGGTGGTCGGAATTGCGTTCGTGCACTTCTTCCTGACGAAGAAGGAACCGGCCAACGTGGTCGCGATCGTCGCCGATGCGCCGAACGTGGCGGTAGCTCTAGATGCGCCCGAGGTCGCGGTGGTCGAACCCGATGCCGCGATCACCGAGATCGAGATCGATGTCAATGCCGCGGTCGCCGCGGGTAGTGCGGCCAAGGCCAAGAACACCGCACGGTCGCGCGTCACCGACGCTGGCGTGATCGAGAGTGGCTCGGCGGGTTCCGGTGCGGTCGCGAGCACGGGTTCGGCAACGCCTCTGTCGCCGCCGGAAGATCCGAGCTGCGACGAAGTCTCGTGCGTGCTCGAGAAGTACGCGCGCTCGTGCTGCGCTCGCTACAAGCCCGTCGACTCGTTCAAGCCGAGCCTTCCGGGCCAGGCCGAATCGCTCGACAAGGTCATGGTCAGAGAGGGCATCGAGGGCGTCAAGCCGCGCGTGATCGCGTGCGGCGAGAAGTTCGCGAGCAAGGGGACCGTCAAGATCGCGATGACCGTCTCCGCCGATGGTGCGGTCAAAGATACGAGCGTGGCAGATGCTCCGGATCCGGAGCTGGGCAAGTGCGTCGCGCAGGCGCTTCGCGCGGCGACGTTCCCCAAGACCGCCAAGGGCGGCACGTTCACCTACCCCTTCGTCTTCTAAGGGTAACCGTGGACCGTGCCACGCGTAATGGGAGAGTAATGGCCGAGAACCTCGATCACGAGATCACCCCGAAGGACGTGTACTTCGATCGCCGCACGCTGCTCAAAGGCGGCGTTTTGGCGGCCACGGTCGCGGGCACCGCGATGGTCTACAAGCGGCTCAACGGAGTCGAGCTCGATACGCGGAAGGGCGAGCGGATCGCCGGTCTCGTGAAGCCGCCGCGCACGAATTCGACGTTCGTCGAGGGCGAGGCGCTGACGCCGCGTGCGTCGGTGCTCAACTACAACAACTTCTACGAGTTCACGACGAACAAAGACGGCGTCGCCGCGGCGGCGAAGGACTTCAAGACCGCGGGCTGGAAGATCGAAGTCGGCGGCCTGTGCAACAAGCCCAAGGTGTTCGACATCGACGATTTCCGGAAGCTCGCCCCGACCGAAGAGCGGGTCTATCGGCATCGCTGCGTCGAGGCATGGTCGATGGTCGTGCCGTGGGCCGGGTTCTCGGTCAGCAACTTGTTGAAGGCCGTCGACCCGCAAGGCAGCGCGAAGTTCGTCGCGTTCGAGACCCTGTTCGATCCGCTGCGGATGCCAAACCAGAAGACCGGCGTGCTGAAGTGGCCTTACCAGGAAGGGCTGCGCATGGACGAGGCGATGCATCCGCTCGCGCTGTTCGCGACGGGGCTCTACGGCGAGACGCTACCGCCCCAAGATGGTGCGCCGGTGAAGCTCGTGCTGCCGTGGAAGTACGGATTCAAGGGCATCAAGTCGATCGTGAAGATCACGCTGGTCGACAAGCAGCCGCCTTCCACGTGGCAGGACTACGCGCCGAAAGAGTACGGCTTCTACGCCAACGTGAACCCCGCGCACGATCATCCGCGCTGGACCCAGCACACCGAGCAACGGCTCGGCGAATCGGGTCGCAGGAAGACCCTCCCGTTCAACGGTTACGCGGCCGAAGTCGCGAGCATGTACGCGGGAATGGATCTCGATGTCGAATTCTAGATTCCTCGATACCCGGTTCGCGAAGTGGCTCGTGATCGCGAATGCGATGGTGCCGGCCGCGTTGCTCGTGTGGGATGCGGAGCATCACGACCTCGGCATCAACGAGGTCAACTTCGCGATCAAGACCACGGGGCTCGTCGGCCTCACGCTGCTGATCCTGTCGCTCGTGATCACGCCCTTGCGTCGGCTCACGAAGTGGAACCTGCTCGTCGCGATCCGCCGCAACCTCGGTGTGATCGGCTTCTTCTACATCCTCACGCACTTCCTGATCTTCTTCTGGTGGGATCGCGAGGGCAGCATCACCTCGACGGTCGACGAGATCCTCGACCGCGAGTACTTGTGGTTCGGGTTCGGTGCGCTCGTCTTGATGGTGCCGCTCGCGATCACGTCG
>JANXOP010000083.1 GCA_025357755.1 Kofleriaceae bacterium
GGTTCCTCGATACTCGTCGCGTGAAGCGACTCTGGCACCTCGGCTGGCTCCTGCCTCTCCTGTTGTTTGGCTTCCTCTGGATGCGCGCCGGCTTCGATGTTCGCTACATGGTGCGGGTCCTGTGGCACCGCGACTCGAAGACCAGCGACTACCGCTGGAAGAGCTCGCGCGCGATTCCGGCATCGACGCATCCGCAGCCGTGGCCGACCGCAACCTGCCCTGCGGGCGTCATCGGTCTCGATCTCGAAGCGAGCGGCGCACTCGCGTTCGTGGCGATCAAGGATGGCACGCTGCTCTGCGAGTGGTACGGCAACGGTGGCGCGCGAGACGTACCCGCTGCCGCGTTCTCGATCTCGAAGGTCGTGACCGCGCTGGTGCTCGCGCGCGCGGTCGATCGAGACGCGGTCAGCTACGACGCTCCGGTTACGAAGTACATACCCGAGCTCGCTACCCGCGATCCGCGCTTCGCACGCGTTACCCTCGCATCGCTCGTCGATATGCGCTCGGGCATCGCGTTCGCAGAGGACACCCATTTCCCCTGGGTCGATGGCGATTCGCCAGCGGTCTACTACGCGACCGATCTCGCGCACACGGTGGTCGCGAAACCCGTGATCGCCAGCGATCCGGGACCGTTTCTCTACAACGATTACGCGCCGAACCTCGTCGGCGTCGCGATGCAGCGCGCCGGCATCCAGACACTCGATGGAGTCCGCGCGTTGTGGGAGGAGCTCGGCGCGGAGTATCCAGCGTCGTGGAGCGTCGACGATCGCGGGTTTCCGTACCTCGAGAGCGGCTTCGTGGTGACCGCGCGCGATCTCGCGCGCATCGGCGAGCTACTTCTCGGCACGCCCTCGACCTATGTCACGCGCACGCTCGAGACCGCGCCGATCGCCGAGACGTTCGGCGACATCGCGATGGGCTATCACAACGCGTGGTGGCGACTCGGCGATGACTTCGTCGCCATGGGTCGCCACGGCCAGCTCATGGTCGTCGCGCCGGCCACGCATGTCGTGCTCGTCCGGCTGGGGTTGTCTGGCCACCCCGAGACCAACGTCTCGATCGCCCGGCGCCTCGCCACGATCGCTTCGGCGATGTGACGCAACCTCGCGCGGACCAGCTATGCTCCGCACCGGTTTGAGTCTCGACCATCTCGATACGCTGCCGGCCGGCAAAGGGCCGGTAGACGCCGACGATCTGATCTCGTTCGGTGGTCGCGTCGGTAGGTACCTGATCCTCGACCGGGTCGGCCGCGGTGGTATGGGCGTGGTCTACGCCGCCTACGATTCGGTCCTCGATCGCCGGATCGCACTGAAGCTCCTCCGCGCGCAAGAAGGCGAGGATGCGAGCTCGGGTCGGGTGCGCATGGAGCGCGAGGCCCAGGCCCTCGCGCGGCTGTCGCACGAGAACATCGTCACGATCCACGATGTCGGTGAGCACGCGGGATCGATGTACATCGCGATGGAGCTCGTCGAGGGCACCACGCTGCGTGAATGGCAAAAGGCCAAGCCGTGGCGCGAGGTCATGCGCGCCTACCTCGATGCAGCGCGCGGGTTATCGGCGGCGCATGCGGCTGGCCTCGTCCACCGCGACTTCAAGCCCGAGAACGTGCTCGTCGACGCGAAGGGCGAGGTTCGCGTCACGGATTTCGGCCTCGCACGGCGTGCGGGTGACGGAGCGCCTGCGTCGGCTGTACGGATCGTGAGTCCGTCGGCCTTCGACAGCGACCTCACCGCCGCGGGCACGGTGATGGGCACGGTCGCGTACATGGCGATCGAGCAGATCGAAGGCCGCCCAGTCGACGAGCGAACGGATCAATATTCGTGGTGCATCGCCGCGTGGGAGGGATTGTTCGGCGAGCAACCGTTCGTCTCGGGCGACCTCGAAGCGCGGCGCGAGGCGATGACGAAGACCGTGCCGAAGCCGCCCACGAAGCCGGTGATCCCGCGCGGCATCGTGCGCGTGTTGCAGCGCGGTATGTCCGCCGATACGAACGACCGATGGCCCGCGATCGACGCGATGATCGGCGAGATCGAACGCGCGATGTCATCGCGACGCTGGTACATCGCGGCCGCTGGGGTCGCGAGCGTAGCGATCGTCGCTGGCGTCTTCGCGATCGGCCAGAGCGCGGGGTCGCGCGACACCAACGCCTGCGCGAGCGTCGCCGCCAATCCGGTGTGGACGCCGCAGACCAAGGCCGCGATCGACAAAGCCTTCGCGGCGACGAGCGTGCCGTATGCGGCGGATGCATCGCGCGGCGCCGGAAAGGCGATCGAAGCGTGGCAAGAGCGGTGGCACGGCATCGCGCTCGATAGCTGCGTCGCCACTCACACGCGCCATCTCCAGTCCGAGCAGGTGCAGCAGTTGCGTGCGAGCTGTCTCGCGAAGCGCCGTGACGAGCTCGCGACGATCGTCGGTGGGCTCGCACACGCCGACAAGACGGTCGTCGAGCTCGCGGCCACGCTCGCCCTACCCGATCTCGACGCGTGCAACGATCCGCAGGCGCTCGCTGGTGTGATGCCGCCGCCGATCGCGAATCCCGAACAGGCCACGATCGAAGCGCGGCTCCAGGCGATCGAAGAGGAGCTCGCCGGGGTGATAGCGATCGCTCGCGCCACGGAGCTGCTCGATCAACTGCCGGATCCGAGCAAGGCCGGGTGGCCACCGCTCGTCGCGCGGATCGCGATGGATCGCGCGCACCTCGAGGAAGAGCTCGGGCACGGCAAGCAGGCGCGCAGCTCCTTGCTCGATGCCGCGGCAGCGGCCGCGACCGCCGGCGATAACGACCTGCTCGTCGAGGCCTACCTGCGCGCGACCCATCTCGAAGCGCGCGTGACCTCGGACTTCGCGCTCGGCAGATCGTGGCTCGGCCTCGCGAAGGGAACGATGGCGAGGATGGGCTCGCGGCCGAAAAAGCTACTCCAGTGGGACCGCGCCGCGGGCGAGCTCGCCTATCGCGAGGGCCGGATGCACGATGCCCTCGAAGCGTATCGCCAGGAGCTCGCTCAGGCGACCGCCCTCGAGCCTGGTGGCGTGCCGGAGATCCAAGCGCTGTCCGATGTTGGCAAGACCGAGTCGGAGCTCGACGCGCTCGCGGATGCGCAGCAACACCTCGATCGCGCACGCACGCTCGCGAAACAGCAGCTCGGTGAGAGCCACCCGCTCGTCGGCGCGATCGCGCACGACCTCGGAACGGTCGTATATCGCGAGGGCAGGTTCACCGATTCGCTCCCATACTTCGAGAGCGCCGTGGAGATCCGCTCCGCAGCCTTCGGTGCGGATTCCGTCGAAGCGGCGAACTCGATCCAGGCCACAGGCAACGCGCTCGTGGCGATGGATCGGCCACAAGAAGCCGCGCAACGGTTCGGCGAAGCGATCGCGATCTACACGGCGCGGCTCGGGCCGGAACATCCGGACGTCGCGACCGCATACAACGACATCGGCTCGACGTACCACCGCGCGGGCGATTACGCGCGTGCGCTCGCGAACGCACAACACGTCAAAGCGATCCGCGAGAAGATCCTCGGGCCAGATCATCCCGATGTCGCCGAGAGCCTCGTCAACGAAGCGATCGAAGCGAAGAACCTCGGGCGCTGGGACATCGTGAGCGCGAACTATCCGCGCGCGATCGCGATCTACGAGGCGAAGTACGGCAAGGACTCGCTCGAGATCGCGGTGACGAGCATCAATCTCGGTGAAGCCCAGCGTGCCCAGGGCAACCTCGACGCCGCGGAGAAGTCCTACACCCGCGCCCGCGACATCATCGCGAAGCAGCTCGGCGAGGATCATCCGATGCTCGGCCACGCGTGGAACGGGCTCGGCCAGGTCGAGCTCGCGCGCGGCCACCGCGATGAGGCGCAGCGGCTGCTCGAGCGCGCCGTGCAGATTCGCAGCAAGGCGAAGATGGACGCGACGGATCTCGCCGAGAGCAAGTTCGCGCTCGCGCGTGCGCTACCCGCCACGGACGCCCCACGCGCGACCCAGCTCGCGAGCGAGGCCGCCGCGGTCTACAAGGATGCCGGTCCGGGCTACGCGAAGCGCTACGCGGACGTCGAAGCGTGGTTGCGCGTCCGTTGATCGGCTAGCGGCAACGAAGACCTCGTCGAGCCCGAGGAATCGGACGCTAGAACTTCTTCTTGAGCACGTTGATCCCGACCGTGTGGCCGAGTTGCTGGTTGTACTTGTTCGCGTCGCGCTCCGCGATCGAGCGATCGACCGCGTGGGTCTCGGGGTTCATCTCGCGCGCGCCGTAGGCTGCCGCACCATAGCCACCGGCCACTGCCACGCTGCCGCCGATCTCCATGATCGGGCTCGCCGTCGAGTTGCCGATCAGGTAGCCGACGATCGCGACGACCGCGCCACCCGCCATGATGCCGATACCACGATGGCTCCACTTCTCGCCGTCCGCGCGCATCGCGAGGGTCTGGTCTTGCGCTGCCTTGTCACCCGTGATCCCGAAGAAGTCCTCGTCGGCCAGCTGCTGCGGACCCTGTACCGGGTACCAGATCTTCATCTGGTGGGTCTCGGTCTTGTCCGCGTAGGTCGTGCCCTTCGCGATCACGTTGCCATCCGAGTCCGTGTATTCGGTCTCGCCGACCTTCTCTTTATGAGTCGTGGTCCAGGTCTTGATGTCATCCACCACGGCGAGCTGTTCACCGCTCGCCACCACTCCCGATTTCGGGGCTTGCGCTGCGATGAGGCAGCCGGTCGAAGAAATACATAGTGCAATCGCGGTCATCCGTAACATTGGGAACCTCGCCGTTGATTAGGTGGCGATACGGACGGATCGTGTGCGACCGGAGTCGCATCAAAAGCTCACTTGTAGGTGAATGCCGCCCCGAGTCTGGTGAACCCCGCTCTCCACGAGCTCGATCCTGCGCTTCGGGACCGGGTCGCGGCGGAGCTAGCCTCGGTGAGGCGGACGTACCCGGACGCGGACGTCACGGACGAACGCTTCGCGACCGCGCTCGCGAGTCGATTGGCGACGCAAAAAGACCGAGTCTCGGCGCTCGCGCATCTCCGAGTCGACGATCTGTTTCTCGCACAGTGGTGCCTCACCGGCGATGCGCGCGCGATCGCGGCGTTCGAGAGCGTCCACCGCACCGATCTCGAGGCACTGTTCGGTCGTTTTCGCCAGCTCGCGGTGACCGATGACGAGATGCGCCAGGCCCTTCGCATCAAGCTGTTCGTCGGCGGCTCTGGCAAGGATCCGCGGATCGGGGAGTACTCCGGCTTCGGGTTCTTGCAGAACTGGGTCCGCGTCACCGCGCTCCGCGCCTTGGTCGACATCGCGCGCAGCGAACGAGCTCGCAAGCTCGAAGAGGTGCTCGCCGACGACGACATGCTCGCGCTGACGGCGCACGACTCGAACCTCGACAGTCGCTACACCCGCGACCAGATCAACCGCGCGATCAAGCAGGCATTCGCCCGTGCGATCGCGGGGCTCGTACCGCGCCAGCGCAACTTCTTGCGCCACGCCCACGTCGATGGGCTCACACTCGATCAGATCGCCGCGCTGTACCGCATCCACCGCGCGACGGTGGCCCGCACGCTGGCGCAGGCTCGCGAGAAGATGATGATGGAGACCCGCCGCGAGCTCGCAGCCCAGCTCGGCCTCGCCGACGAGCAACTCGAGAGCTTGGTTCGCGCGGCGGACAGCTGCATCGACCTCAGTTTGTCACGCGTGTTGCGCGCTCCCGGCTTCGCCGAAGGCTCCGCCGATTCATGACGAGCGCCTGCCCCTCCGACGACGATCTCGTTCAGATGATCGAAGGCTTCGTCACCGCACAAGCGCTCGCGGCGATCGAGAGTCACGTCGATAGCTGCGAGCCGTGCGCGTCCGTGATTGCAGGACTCGGCTCGCTGACCTCGACCCGACCTCAGCCCGCGATCTCGGACCACCCGGCGCTCGTCGCCGTCGATCCCGAGCACTACGTGCTGACCGAAGAGATCGCACGTGGCGGCATGGGGCGAGTGTTGCGCGCGCGCGATCGTCGCCTCGGCCGGCAGATCGCGATCAAGGAGAATCTCGTCAATACGGGCGATCATGCGCGGCGGTTCGAGCGCGAGGTCCGGATCACCGCGCGCTTGCAGCATCCCTCGATCGTCCACATTCACGAGGCCGGCGTGTGGCCGACGGGCGAGCCCTTCTTCGCGATGGAGCTCGTCGCCGGACGTTCGCTCGACGAGGTGATCAGCCGTTCCGCGACGCTCGATCAGCGTCTCGCCTTGATCCCGAACGTGCTCGCCGTCGCCGACGCGATCGCCTACGCGCATCATCAAGGTGTGATCCACCGCGATCTCAAGCCGAAGAACGTACTGGTCGGCGACTTCGGCGAGACCGTCGTGATCGACTGGGGACTCGCGAAGGACCTGTCCGGACAAGATGTCGACACGGACGATCCGGCCGGCAAGGTCGTGGGGACGCCGGCGTACATGCCACCCGAACAAGCGCGTGGTCACGCGGTCGATCCGCGCACTGATGTCTATGCGCTCGGTGCCGTGCTGTTTCATGTCCTCGCCGGTCGACCACCGATCAGCGGGCGCACCACCGACGAAGTGCTCGCGCGGCTCGTCGCCGGGCCCCTGCCCTCGCTCTCCGATACGCAACCCGATGTGCCCGCCGACCTCCTCGCGATCGTGGCCAAGGCGATGGCGTTCGCACCCGCCGATCGCTATCCGAGCGCGCGCGAGCTCGCAGACGATCTGCGCCAGTTTCAGACTGGCCAGCTCGTCGGCGCGCACCGCTACTCGCTCGGCCAGCTCGCGCGGCGCTGGCTGCGACGCCATCGCACCGCCGTGGTCGTTGCGGGCGCGGCCGTCGTCGTGCTGGTCGCGATCGGCGCGATCGCGATCCATCGCGTCGTGCGCGCGGAGCGCGTGGCGCAAGCCGCACGCGGCACCGCCGAGCATGATCGTGCCGACGCCGAGGAGCTGATGGGCTTCATGCTCGGAGATCTGCGCGACAAGCTCCGGCCGCTTGGCAAGCTGGAGCTACTCGGGCTCGTCGCGAACAAGGCCACCGCGTACTACGACCGCCGGCCAGTCACGACCGAGCGCGATCGCCGCGAGCGCTCCGTCGCGCTCGTCAATCTCGGGGACGTCCGGCTCGCACAAGGTCAGACCTCGGCCGCGCTCGCGAGCTATCACGCAGCGCTCGCGATCTCCGAGGTCCTCGCGGCTCTGGCGCCCGACGATGATTCGAGGCAACGCGACCTCGAGGTCAAACACAACCGCATCGGCGAAGTGCTCGTGGCCCAGGGTGACTCTGCAGGTGCCCTGGCCGAGTGCCGTGCAGACCTCGCGATCTCCGCGCGGCTCGCGGCCAAGGATCCGCGCAACGCCGGGTGGCAACGCGATCTTTCGATCAGTCACGAGAAGCTCGGCGATGTGCTCGACGCGCAAGGGAACTTCGCCGAAGCACTCGCGGAGTTTCGCCAGTCGCTGGCGATCACCGAGGCGCTCGCCGCGTGGGCTCCGAGCCCGGACCTCGCGCGCGATCTCGGGGTCGGTCACGAGCGCCTTGGCGAGGTCTTCGCGCGGCATGACGATCGCGCAGCGGCGATGACCGAGCATCGCACGGCGCTCGCGATCCGCGAGCAGCTCGTCGCCAACGAGCCCGACAACGCGATCTTGGTTCGCGATCTCGCGGCGAGTCACGATGCGATCGGCGCGGCGCTCGTCGACGAGGGCGACGCTGCGAGCGCGCTACCGCAGTTTCGCGCAGCCCTGGCACTCGACGAGCGTCTCGCGGCACGCGATGCGAGCAACGAGGGCGTACAGAGCGACCTCGCCGCCTGCCACGATCATATCGGCAAGGCGTTGCGGCTACAGGGAGATGACGTCGGCGCACTCGTCGCCTACCGCGCCGCCGTCGCGATCCAGGTACGGCTCGCAGCGACCGATCCTAGCAACAGCGATCGCCAGAACGACCTGGTGGCCAGTCACAAGGGACTCGGCGATGTCTTGCGCGACCAGGGCGACACCGCCGCAGCGCGCGCCGAATACGGCGTGACGCTCGAGATCACGACGGCGTTGGCCGCGCGCGATCCTCACAACGCCCAGTGGCAACACGACCTCGCCGTGATCCACGAAAAGCTCGGCCTCCTCGATCAGCTTCAGAACGACACCACGAACGCGCTGGCCGAACATCGCGCCTGTCTCGCGATCCGCGAGCAGCTGGCCGCCGTAGATCCGACGAACATGGCAGCGCAGAATGATCTCGCCGCAAGCCACTTTAACATCGGCGACCTGCTGTCCAAGGCAGACATTGCGGGAGCACTCGTCGAGCACCGGGCCGCGCTCGCGATCACCGCAGCGTTGGTCGCGAAGGAACCGGCGCGCACGTCGTGGCAGCACGACCTCGCGGAGTCACAGCAGAAGGTCGCCCGTTTGCTGCTTGCGCAGACCAGGCGTCAACCTTCCCGACCTCTGACCGCTGTGCGGCCGTAGCCCATCACCAGCACGACAGGGTGATCTTGAATTGGCCCGCGAAGCCACCAGGATCGACGACGAGGCGCCACTCACCAGGGGCCCCGACGAGGTCGCTCGAGGTATCAGACTCGCCGGTGATTTCGGCGTCACCTCCGAAGACCACGGTGTTGCCGCCGTCGAATACCTTGATGCCAATGCCACCGCTTCCGGCCAGGTAGCGCTCGAGTGTCGTGTTCGTCTCGCAATGGACGCTCTGCACCTGGCCCCCACTCGACACACCGCTGCCGTCAACCTCCGCCGTCTGGGACAGGCAACCGGTGAGCCCCACCGCCAGGGCTGCGCACGCGTACATGCAGCAGCCAAGAGCAAGCATCGTGCCCTTCGCAGCGCATCGTAACGAAAGGACTTGGCGACACCGATGCTGTCGCGATCGAGCATCAGCGTGAAGCCGCGGCCACAGCTAGCCCAAAGTACAGCTGGACCGACAAGTAGGGCTCGTACTCGACCGCAGACCTAACGTTGCGCTTAGCGTTGCCGATGCAGCGTCCACCATGCGACCACCGAGAATGCGATCGTCTGAGCGCCGAGCGTCGCCATTGCGGCCCACAACGGCAACAGTGGTTCCAGCTGAAGCGCAGGCCCCGAAAGCGCTTGCATGTCGACGAGATCGCTCATCGCATCGACGCTCGCATGCGAAGACCATCATGGAACGCACGCTGCTCGCGCTGATCGACGAGCGTTGGAGCCTGGAACCAAGGGTTTTATCCCATTTAAATC
>JANXOP010000102.1 GCA_025357755.1 Kofleriaceae bacterium
CTCGCAAATCCCGAACGTGCCGTCTTCGATCTTCTTCAGTGCGAGATCGAGCTTCGACAGCAGGCTCTTCTCGCGACCGCGAAGACGGAATTCAAACGACTGGAGATACTCGCTCGACGCGAGATCCATCTCGTCCGGCAGATCGTTCGTGTCGAGCGACATGTTCTCGATGGAGAGCATCTCGCGGGCCCGCTCGAGTACCGCCTTGCGCTTCTCGTCCAGAAGGTCCTGAAATTTCTTCAGTTCTTTCTTGTTGAGAGACTTGGATGATGTAGCAGCTGCTGCGGTGGTCATAGGCGCTCCCTGAAAGGCGCGACAGGATAGTGACGACACATGGTGGTGACAACCCCTCTTTCGCCGAGATCGAACGTGGCCGACCCGGCGCGACCGCGTGGCTACTGTAAATGTTAACTCAGCGGACGGCTTGACAGTGTGTGCGTGTAGACCCGAGACTATTTAGCGATGGCCGGATCGGATAAGCGCAAGCAGTCTCTATACTTTCCCGAAGACATGCTGAAGGAAATCCAGGACGAGGCGACCCGACAGGACCGCTCTCTTTCGTGGATCGTCCAAAAGGCATGGAAGATCGCTCGTAAAGAGATCATGAAGTACCCCTCGGTGAACGAGTTCCCGGGCGAGGAAGACGAGAAAGAGATCGCCTGACTCGATCGTCGCGCTGGGCCTACGCCGTTAGCTCAGACGGCAACCCACTGTTCTACGAGTGTTGGGGGGAAGACCAAGGGGGCCCGGCGACGCCGGTGATTCTTTGCGATGGGATCGGCTGCGACGGTTACGTCTGGCGATATCTGCGCGCTGACTTGCCCGAGAGGGTCGGGCTCCATCCGCACTATCGTGGCCACGGACGCACGGCAGCGCCCAACGATCCGACGCGCGTCGGAATCGAAGACCTCGCCGATGATGTCGCGTGCGTTCTAGATGATGCCAAGGTCGAGCGCGCGGTCATCATCGGACACTCGATGGGCGTTCAGGTCGCGCTCGAGACCTATCGGCGGCATGCGAAGCGCGTGGCTGGGCTCGTCCTTCTATGTGGTGCGGCGTCGCATCCCTTGAAGACGTTTCGCGGCTCGGCGGCGGTCGAAGAGCTGTTGCCGACCGTTCAGAAATGGGTTCATCGCGTCCCCGGCATCGTGAACTCGCTGACCCGCAGGTTACTGCCGACGCGGTTGTCCTACGAGGTCGCAGCACGCCTCGAGATCCGTCGTGACCTCGTCGAGCCAAACGATTTCATGCCCTACCTCGAGGGCATGTCGAAGATCGACGCGCGGTTGTTCATCGCGATGCTCTCGGCGGCCGGGCAGCACAGCGCCGAAGAATTGCTTCCGAACATCACCGCCCCCACGCTCGTGGTCGTCGGTGCACGCGATGGCTTCACCCCACCCGAGCGAGGGCGTGCGATGGCCGCCGCGATTCCTGGTGCGGAGCTCCTCGAAATCCCAGGCGCGTCGCACACGGCGCCGATCGAACGCCCACACCTCGTCGACTTCACGATTCGAGACTTCATGACAAGAAGAGTCGACGTCGCGCGGGAGTGAGACGTTTCGTTATCTCCGGTGAGGACATTGAACCCAGGTCGATGTCGTTCTGAATCTACTTCGCAGATCGCTCTTTTCGAGCACTTTTTTTTGTAGGCGTTGGCGCTGATATTCATCGCTTTTCCGAAATCGATCAGGCAAGGTCGCGGTCCATCGCAGCCGTGGCCCTTCAGGGGGAATCGAAGGGTCCGCTGCGAAATCAGGACAAAAAGAGCTATGGAAACCGACAAGTCAATGACACGCCCTGTCCTCCGTCGACCGGACGACGACAACGATGGTCTGGTTGCCTTGCCGCCCGTGACGCTGGTTCGCCAGCGCCTCCGGTCGTCGGTCAAGGACTTCGCGATCTCTCAGCCCGGCCGTCGCGCCGCGGCTCTCGCTGCTGTCTGGATCGCCGCCACGGGCTGTGAAGCGGACCTCCACCACTACGATCCCGAAGAGGCGCTCCGCACGTATCGCCTCATCGAGAGCGAGCTCCGCGCGGAGCTCCGTATCTCCCTCGGCCGTGCGATTACGAACGAGCCGCACGCGGCCACGCGTAACACGATGATCAGCATGCTCGAGCATCTCGAAGAGCTCGAAGCCGCTGCCGTCGCGCCGCGCCCGGCACGCCGTCGTCGTCGTCGCTAAGTACAATCAAATAGCAAAAATGGCCCTGACCTCTTCGTGAGTGTCAGGGCATTTTTGTGTCCGCCTCTCGGACCGGTTTGGCCGGGTTCCGTCGGACGCTCGGACAAACTGCGGAGGTAACTGCTCGGATCTTCACGCCCGAAGATTGGCCGCGCAGTTGCTGAAGGGTCACTGCGATGGCGACTTCAAACGCAGACCGACCAACCGCAGTTCCGGCAGAGCTGACAGCGCGACTGCACCAACAACACCGAGCCGCACTCCGGGCAGCCCGGAACGCTGGGCGCGACGACAGCGCGTTGTCCCGTGACCAGCACCTGGCCATCGCGGCTGCCATCCCGGTAGACCGTGATTCCCTTGCAACCCAGCTCGTACGCGAGCTGGTACGCAGCTTTGACGTCGACGGGCGTCGCGCTGTTCGGGAGGTTGATGGTCTTGGAGACCGCGGCGTGGACGTAGGTCTGAAAAGCAGCCTGCATCCGGACGTGCGTGTCGACGTCGATCTCGTGCGCAGTCGGGAACCGGCGCCGGAGATCTTCGGGCACGTGCGGGTTCGCGCGAACCCCACCATGCTCTGCGACTTCCGCGAACAGCTCGGGCGTCGCGATCCCACGCTCGCTCGCGATCCGCTGGAACGCTGGATTGATCTCGGTGAGCTCGGCGCCATCGAGCACGTTGCGCCGATACGCGAGCGCGTAGAGCGGTTCGATGCCGCTGGCACACCCGGCGATGATGCTGATCGTTCCGGTCGGCGCGATCGTGGTCGTGGTGGCGTTGCGCAAGGGCCGGTGGCCGTCGCGCTGCCAGCGCGAGCCCTGCCAGGCGGGAAAAGGTCCGCGCTCCGTCGCGAGCTCCTCGCTAGCAGCGAGCGATTCGTCCTCGAGGAACTTCGCGAGCCGATGCGCGAGCTGGAGCGCAACCGCGCTGTCGTACGCGATGTCGAGCAAGACGAGCGCATCGGCCCAGCCCATGATGCCGAGGCCGATCTTACGAGTCGCTTTTGTCGCCCGCTCGATCTCGATCAGTGGATACCGGTTCGCGTCGATGACGTCGTCGAGGAAGCGGACGCAGTCGTGGATCGTGGTGCGGAGCCGCGGCCAGTCGAGATCCTGATCGACGACGAACCGGCCGACATCGATGGATCCGAGCGTGCACGATTCGAATGGGAGCAGGGGTTGTTCGCCGCAAGGATTGGTGGCCTCGATGAGGCCGGAGTCCGGCGTGGGTTGGAGCGCGTTGACGCGATCGATGAAGACCATGCCCGG
>JANXOP010000103.1 GCA_025357755.1 Kofleriaceae bacterium
GACCAAGCCGCGCGCGATGATGGCCGGTAAGATCGCCGGGATCGGTGGCGCCGGGCTCGCGCAGATCTCGATCTGGTTGATCGTCGGCGGCGTCGGGCTCGCGTATCGCTCGCAGCTGCTCGGCCTGTTCGGGGTCTCGGCGGCGGCCGCGAGCGGCTTGCCGGCGCTCGCGCTGACCGATTTCATCGTGATCTTCGCGTTCTTCGCGCTCGGGTTTCTCTTCTACTCGACGATGTATGCCGCGGTGGGAGCGATGGTCTCGTCGGAGCAGGATTCACAGCAGGCGCAGATGCCGGTGACGATCTTTCTCGTCATCGGGATGGTGTCCATGACCGCCGTGACGGGCGATCCCCGTGGCCCGACGGCTGCGATCCTGACCATGGTGCCGTTCTGGTCGCCGATGCTGATGCCTCTCCGCTACCTCCTGGGCGGGGCTACCGCGCTCGATTGCGTCCTCTCGCTCGGAATTCTCGCGATCTCGATGCTGGTCGTTTCGCGCGCCGCCGCGAAGATCTTTCGGGTCGGGATCCTGATGTACGGCAAGCGTCCTAGCGTGTCCGAGCTGATTCGTTGGCTTCAGTACTGAGCTTATCGAAGTCACGGAAAGCCTGGCAGTTGACTGGAATTTACCCTGACAGGACCCTTACACTTTCGGTAATGCGCTGGGGACTAGCGTTCGTCGTGTTGAGTTGCGCCGCAGGGTCGGCTCTCGCGCAACCGACGGCATCTGCCGATTCGGTCAGCGCCAGCGTTGCTCCCGTGGCGCCTGCCGAGGACGAGTCACACCAAGAGATCGGATACGGCGCGTTGCCCGGCGGGATCAGTGTTCCCGATGCGGAGACGCTGCCGCAGGGCGCATTCCAGCTGATCACGCTCGACGGGTACGGCTACCGCAAAGGCGCGCTCGCGCCGGCCGAGACGTTGGGCCGTGCGCTCGGCTCGATCGCCCTCGCGTACGGCGTGCACGATCTGTTCAGCGTCGCGCTCTCGTTCGACGGTCGCTACGACCGCCACAAGAACACGGCGCTCGGTACCGACGATGGCTACGTTGGCGATCCGCACCTCATCGGTCGGTTCGCGAAGGCCTCGGGCACCACGCGCTTTGGCGCACAGCTCGGCGTGTGGGTGCCAGGCAAGGATGCGCCGTCGATCGCCGGTTCGGCGATCTCGGTCGATCTTCGTTTGCTCGCATCGCTCCCGGCCGGCCCAGGCATCCTCTCGTTCGAGGTCGGCTATCGCCTCGACAACAGTGCATCGAGCGTCGATCATCCCGAGTTGCTCTCGCTCGCCGATCGCGTCTCGCTCGGAGTCTCCGACTTCAATGCGGTGTTCGGTGGTGCCCACCTCGCGGTGCCCATCGGCAAGGCGTGGGTCGGCGCGGAGGCCTCGCTCGATGCCTACCTCGGCGATCCTCCGAGCGATGGCATGGGTGGCGTCAAGGTCGGCCACGCGGCGCTGACCGACGGCAAGCTGACATTCCGTGGTGGCGTGAGCGGTGGCTATCATATCAACGACATGTTCTCGGTGCTCGCCTACGCGCAGATGGCGAAGTCGCCCTACATCACGATCGCGCAGACCATGGACAACAACATCCCGCTCGTTCCGTACGAGCCGGTGGTCACGATCGGGCTCGGGCTCTCGGCGCAGTTCGGTAACTCCAAGAACCAGGCGCAGTTCAAGGGCTGTGCGTTCACCCCGGAAGGCTGCCCGGCCGTCGAGACGCCGATCGTCGCCGACATCTCCGGCTCGGTCACCGACGACTCCGACAAGCCGGTTGTCGGCGCGAAGGTCGCGCTCAAGCTCGCGAACGTCACGGTCGATCCGGTCGCCACCGATAGCGAAGGCAAGTACGTGTTCAAGGGGGCGCGTATCGGCACCCAGGCCGAAGCGACCAAGTCCAAACCCGCGGTGCATCGCATCGACGAGACCAACGCGACCATCTCGGTCGAGGTCGATGGCAAGAAGCCGGGCACCGCGACGATCGCGAAGCTCGAAGAGCCGAGCACGAGCGTCCCCGTGATCAAGCTCGAGGCACTCCTGCCACCCGGTCAGCTCCGCGGCGTCGTCCACCAGCTGCCGTCGGGTAAGGCCGTCGAGAAGGCGACCGTCACGGTCTCGCCGGGCAACGCCAAGGCCGAGACGGGGAATGACGGCACGTTCAGCATCGATCTCGCGCCTGGCACCTACAAGATCACGGTGAAGTCGCCGGGCTTTGCATCGCAGGATCTCGATGTCACGATCGAGACCAACGGCGTGGCGATCAAGAACATCGACCTCCACAAGTAAGCATGTCCCGACGGATCTTCGCCTTCTTCGTGGTCATCGCGTGGCTCGTTGGCGCGTGTGGTGGCAAGAAGAAAGCGGGGATCGCGGAGCTCACGAAAGCCGCCGGTCCTGTCGAGCGTCAGGCCGGTATCGGCGCGTGGGGTGGCGCCGTCGTCGGTACGATGTTCTTCCTCGGCGATGCCGCGCGCACGGCCGATGCATCGGCGCAGATCACGCTCGTCGGCTCGCAGGTGCTCGAGATGCAGCCCCACACCGTGTTGCGGTTCGGCCCGGGTAAGAACAACGCGACGAACGTCAAGGTCGAGGTCGGCGCGGTCGACATCATCAACACGAGCCAGGCAACGCTCGAGATCGGGAACGTCACGGTCGCCCCGGGCGGCAAGGTCCGGATCACCGCGAACGACGTCGAACTGTTGATCGGTCACGCGCAGTTGCAAGGCGTCGAGCTCGTGATCGGTAAATCGATCAGCATCGATATCGGGCCGGTACAAACGATCGATGCAGCTGTCGAGGTTCCGCCCGATGCGGCGGTCACGACGCACGATGTCGCGTTCGAGATCACCGGCATCGGCGTCGAGATCCAGGGTCCGAACGACAAGACCTGGGCTGCCGTCGAAGGCAAAGGTTCGGTTCCTCTCGGCGCGAAGCTGCGGATCAAGAAGGCCGGCGGCAAGGCGCTGCTCGTCTCCGGCACGACCTCGCTCGAGCTCTCCGGTGCGTCGTCGCAGATTACGATTCGCGAGAATCTCCTAATGGGGATGGATCTCGGCACGGGCACCGCGACGGTCCCGGCCGCGACGGCCGGCAAGGTCGGCGTCCCGGGTGGTGAAGTCGAGCTGCAAGGCGGCAAGGACGCGGCGGCCGAAGCGAAGATCGAGGTCAACGCGCGCGGTGAGGCGAAGGTCTCGATGGTCCACGGCTCGTCCAAGCTGGTCAGCTCGAACGGCACCGCGACGTTCGACATGAATGGCGGCGAGAGCGCCACGCTACTCAAGGCCGGAACGATCAACCCGGGCGTCGTGATCCCGCACTTCTTCGACTTCAAGATCAACGTCGCCGATGCGCCGAAGTCGTTCTCGGTCCACGACCCGCATGGCTCGACCGCGATCCAGTTCGCCTTCCAGGACAAGTGCCCGAGTGGTGGCACCGTCGAGCTCGATCACTCGAGCGCGTTCAAGACCCCGCGGGTCTCGGAAGGCAAAGAGAGCGCGAACATGCTCGTCCCTCAGGGCTCGTGGGCGTGGCGCTTGCGCTGCACCGGTGGCAGCGTTGCCTCGGAGGGCCAGGTCTCGGTCGTCGCCGACTCGGGCCGGCGGCCACTGCCGCAGAAGCTCTCGACGAACAACATCGATGCGGATGGTCGCGTCTACTCGATCGCGTACCAGAGCCTGATCCCGAACGTCGTCGTGAAGTTCAAGGGCACCGGCGGCTCGGCATTCAAGCTCCATCTCGCGACCGGCGGTGCAGACGAAGTCTTCGAATCAACCAAGTCGTCGGTGGAAATTCCTGGCAAGAAGCTCAAGGAAGCGAACTACACGTTCTGGTTCGACAAGGACGGCGTCAAGCAGGACAAGATCACGCAGCTCAAGATCTCGTTCGATCAGACCGCGGCGCAGGTCTACATCGAAGCGCCCACCGATAACACGGTGTTCGGCGCCGATGTCGAAGTCGCTGGCGCCGCGCTGCCAGGCTGGACCGCGAAGGTCGATGCCGTCGAGATTCCGGTCAACGACAGCAACCGCCGGTTCCGCGCCAAGGTCCCGCCACCGGCCGGTGGGGCGCTCGCGATCGCCATCCGGCTCTCGCACCCCAAGCTCGGTATTCACTACTATCTCCGTCGCGGCAGCATCGCGAAATAACGGCCCTGAAGGGGTACCATGCGGCCATCCGCTGGCTCACCCGCATTGTTTCGGTCGCCGTGATCCTCGTCGCGCTCGGCGGGGCCTACGCCTTGTTGCGCGCGAAGATGCCGGCCACCCACGTCGGGGGCAACTTCCAGACCTACGCGCGGTTTCGCGACGGCTCGCGGCTCGCGCTGGGCTCGCCGGTGGAGATCGCAGGGGTCCGAGTTGGCGAGGTCGGCAAGCTCACGATCGAGGGCACGTTCGCGCGCGTCGATCTGGTGCTCCTCGATTCGACCGACATCCCGGCGGACTCGTGGATCACCAAGAAGGCCGAGTCCGCATTCGGCGATAGCTACCTCGAGATCATTCCGCAGAATGGCGACCTCCATCGCAAGCTCGCATCGGGCGAGCCGATCATCCACGTGATCGAAGGTGGCTCGACCGATACGGCGCTACGCGCGCTGGCGCGCACGATGCCGAAGATCGATCACGGCCTCGAGAACATCCACGACTTCGCGCTGGTCACGCGCAAGTGGGCGAGCGGGCCGTTCGAAGATGCGATCGTCGGCGCCGACCGGTGGTTGCAAGACGGCCACATCGAGGGCCCGATCGCCGCGGCAGATCACGCGATGGAGACCATGGAGCGCGGCACCGAGCGTGCGCGCGATGCGGTTGCCGACGCGCGTCCCGATGTCAACCAGTGGTTCGAGCGTACGAATCGCAGCATCCTCAATGCGCGCCGTCAGATGGCCGACGTGCGCACCGGCATTCACGACGGGCTCACGAACGCGCGCGAGGGCATCGACAAGATCGATCCGACGATCGATCAGCTCCACGACGTCGTCGCCGCCGTCGACGAGGGTCGCGGGGACGACGGCAAGGGCAAGCTCGGCCGGTTGATCAATGACCCCGAGCTCGGGGAGACCCTCGACGATGTCAGCGACGGTGGAGTCTCGGCCGCGCACTCGCTCGATCCGTTCAAGTCATGGCTCGGTGTGCGCGCCGAGTGGAACGTGTTCGCCGCGACCTCGCGGATCTACGTCACCGCGGAGCTCGAGGGTCACAACGACAAGTTCTATCTGATCGAGGGCTCCAAGGGCGGAGAGGGCGCACTGCCGCAGGACCAACTCGACGAAGTCCTCAATGCCGAGCAGTACAATCGCCGCACCGAGATCAGCGAGGGCGTGCGGTTCACGTTCGAGATCGGTAAGCGGATCGGCCCGCTGCGTCTGCGAGGTGGTCTCAAGGAATCGACATTCGGCCTCGGCTCGGACCTCTTGTTGAACAGCGGCCGGCTCAAGCTGTCGGCCGACGTGTTCGGCGGATTCTCGTACACGCCGCGCGTGAAGCTCGCGGCGGCGCTCCAGGTGTTCAAGCTGATCTATATCAGCGCCGGCGCCGACGACGTGCTCGTCAAGCCGGGCTACCTACCGATCGAGACCGGCAACCTCACGCAACCGTCGTACTTCAACAAGCTGCGCTACGGCCGCGACTACTTCGTCGGTGCCGAGCTCCGTGTCACCGACGAGGATCTCGGCGCGATGGTCCGGATCTACGGCTCGATGCTCGCGGCACTACTGCTATGAGAGGCTTGTTCGTCGCGGCGTTGCTGCTCGGGTGCGAGGGGAAGAAGCCCGCGCCGGCGCCACGGCCCATGCCCGTGGTCGCGGTTGCTGTCGACGCGGCGCCGATCGATGCGGCGCCGATCGATGCGAGTGTGCCTGTGGTCGTCGACGCGCCCGAGGAAGGCGAGGTCTCGATCCTCGATACCGAAGCGCTCGGGGGCCTCAAGATCGGTGATGACGAAGCCGCCGTGATCGGCAAGCTCGGCAAGCCGAGCTCGAAGTCGGTGCCACAGCTCGAGGGTGCGACCGCCGATTACGCGAGCAACTGGAAGTGGCCGACCGCGTCGGTCAACATGGTCGCCGAGACCGCGACAGCGCCTGCAAGGGCGCGGTTGATCTCGATCAGCAAGTCCAGCAAGCTCGAGACCTCGCGGGGCATCCGGATCGGCTCGACGCGAGCGGACGTCGAGAAGGTATACAAGCGCTCCGAGGACGACGACGGCAGCCAGCCCGAGAGCTACCTGGTCGGCTCGATGTATGGTGGGCTGCTCTTCACGTTTGCTGCTGGCAAGGTCACGGCGATCGCCATCGGCCCGTTCGCGTTCTAGCGCAATACGATCGCGTCGCCTTCGATCGCGACGACCGGCTGCATCGCTGGCTCGAAGCGCTCGGCGACGAGCCGGCGGCCATCGGGCACGCCGACGCCGTCCCCGGGCTCGATCCGCTCGCCCAGGGCGAGTGTGTCCGCGACATCGCGGAGGAGCAGCGCGGCCTCGCTCGCCTTTTCGGGATCGAGATCGAGAAGCACGAGCTCGGGCCGACCGAACTTCTTGAGGCCGAGCGTCCACGCGGCGACCGAGCCATCCGCGCACTCGTCGAAGAATAGCGTGACCTCGTGCATGAGGTCGAACGAGCGCTGGACCGAGAGCGCCGCGATCTCGACGCCGAGGTGCGCGCGCGCCGCGTACACGTCGATGACGAGCGTCGCGCCTTGCTCGCACACGCACTTCGCGAGCGCCCACGCGGCCTGTACGTGGCCGAGGTCTTCGGGATCCGCGACCTCACCTTCGATCACGTAGGCATGAGCGGTCGCGAGCGCGTCGGCCGCGATCTGCGTGCCGAGGTCGGTCGCGATGAGGTCGGCGAACGGTGCCACGACCTGCTCGAGGAACCACGCCGGATCGTCGCTGCGATCTCGTGCGACGATCGAGATCTCGCTGGCCGATTCGGTGTCCGGCATGCCGTGCTTGCTGCGCGAGATCGGGAGCGGATCGGGGAGCTTCGTCGGGGAGAGTGCGATCAACGCGATCGCGCCGTTGCCGCCACCGGTCGTGAATTGCGGACGGCGCCAGACCTCACTCATGCTTCGTCCACGTACATCTCTTCGATCTGGCGCGCGAACTTCTCCGCGACGATCTTGCGCTTGATCTTCAAGGTTGGCGTGAGCTCGCCCGATGCGATGCCGAACTGCTCCGGCAGGATTGCGAACTTCTTGATCTGCTCGACGCGTGCGAGCGTCTCGTTCGCCGCGTCGATCGTGCGCTGGATCTGGGTGCGGATCTCGTCGGGGCTGATCGACTTCGTCGCTGCTTCATCGAGCGTGACCAGCGCGGTGAGGTACTTGCGGCGATCGCCGATCACGACCGCCTCGCTGACCAGTGGCGAGCCCTTGATCAGGGCCTCGATGTTCTTCGGCGCGATGTTCTTGCCGCCGGCGGTGATGATGATCTCTTTCTTACGCCCCGTGATCGAGAGGAAGCCCTCGTGGTCGAACGCACCGAGGTCGCCGGTGTGGAGCCAACCATCGACGAGCGCTTCGGCCGTGGCCTCGGGCTCCTTGAGGTAGCCGAGGAACACGTGCGGCCCGCGGACGAGGATCTCGCCATCGCTCGCGAGCGTGACCTCGATGCCTGGGAGCGCGGGGCCGACCGTGCCGATCTTCGTCTTGCCCGGCAGGTTGCACGAGGTCGGGCCGCAGTCCTCCGACTGACCGTAGATCTCCATGATCTGGATATCGAGGCTCGCCAGGAACTCGAGCACGTCCGGTGCGATCGGCGCGGCACCCGAGTACAGCTGGGTCGCGCGGTCGAGCCCGAGCGCGAGCTTGACCTTGCTGATCACGAGCTTGACTGCGAGGCGGTATTGCAACTCGAGCACCTTCGGGATCGGCTCGCCGCGATCGCGATGCGCGTTGACGCGCGCACACACGCTGCGCGCCCAGCTGGCGAGCTGCTTCTTCACGCCCGTCGCTTCGCCGAGCTTGGCGGCAAGCCCGGCGTGAAACTTCTCCCAGATCCGCGGCACGCCGAAGAACGCGGTCGGTCGCGCTTCCTTCAAGTTGTCGGCGAGCTTCTCGATCGATTCGGCGAAGTACACCGTCGAGCCTGCCGTCGCGGGTACGTGCAGGGTCGCCATCTGCTCGGCGATGTGCGAGAGCGGCAGATACGATAGCGATACGCCGCCGGACGGCCAGCCCGCGATGTCGCATAACAGATTTGCGGTCCACGCGAGGTTGGCGTGCGAGAGCATGACGGCCTTCGGCGGACCGGTCGTGCCCGACGTGTAGATCAACGTCGCGAGCGCATCTTGCTCGATCTTGTCGAGCCGGTGGTCGAGCTCGGCCTCCGGCACATCCTCGGCCTTCGCGAGGAAGTCACCCCAGGTGAGCACGTCGCTACCGGTCGCACCGGCGGCCTCGGGACTGTTCATCATCACGATCCACCGGAGCAGCGGCAGGTTCGCGCGCTGCGCCTTGATCTTCGCGAGCTGCGCCGAGCTCTCCACGAGTACGACCGAAGATTCGGAGTGATGGATGATGTACGCGACCTCTTCGGGCGAGCACGTCGTGTAGATGCCAGCTGGCGCACCGCCCGCCATCATGGCGGCGTGATCGAGGATCACCCACTCCGGCCGATTGAAGCCGAGGATCGAGATCCGGCCACCCGCCGGAACGCCGAGCGCGATCAGCGCGCGCGCAGCAGTTCGAATCTGCTCGACGTACGTGCGCCACGTCGTGGGTTGCCAGCGCCCTTCGACCTTCGCCTGGTAGGCGATCGTCGAAGGCTGCTCGGCGGCTTGCCGCAGGACGCGGCGCGGGATCGTGTCCATCCCGAGAGCTTGGCCTACTTCTTCGCGCCGGCGAAGTAGGTGGTGGACCGCTTCTCGCCTTTCGTCTTGAGCGAGCCTTCCGCGATCATCTTGCGGATCGGGAGGGCGAGGTCCTTCGTGGTCGTATCGAGTTGCTTGTTGATCTGCTCGATTCGCATGCCCGGGTGCTTCGACACGAACGAGTAGAAGTCGTCTCCGAGTTTGTCGAGGTCCGAGGCCGTGCGCTTCGCACCCTTGCGACGGCCAGCCGTGCCGCGCGTGGTGAAGCTCGAGCCACCGCGACTGCTCGGGCGGCCACCGAGGGCGCCTTCGAGCGTATCGATCGCGACCCGCTTCGCAAGCTCGGTCACCTGCGCCACGAAATCAGCCACGACACGGTTCATCTCGGTCTGGAAATCACTCATCTCCAGACTAGGTAGTACGCGAAGTGATGATTTGCAATCTCACTGCGCAGGAAACACGGGAACGAGATCCGTAAGCGTGATGTACACGACCGGACCGAGACCCGTACTCGCGAGGTGCGCATCCGCGAGGTCACACAGCTGGCTCAACCGATTCGTATAGACCGGCAGGTTCATCGCGGACGGGTGGTAACCGCTCATCAGCACGTGAGGCGCCGTGAGCGGGGTGCCGTCCCAGTTCGCGCTGAACAGCGTCTTGATCTGATCGATATCGATATAGTCCATCATCACGCCGTTGACCGGGGCCTCGAGCAGCGCGAGGTCAGAGCCCGGCTGATTCTCCACGATATCGGTCGAGCTCGGATAGTACGGTTGAGTCGTGTCGTCGATCGGGAGCCACTCTGCCATGTTCCAGTCGTAGAGGTCGTAGCCCTTCCACTCCTCGATCCGCGCCCAGTTAAGCGCCGAGCTATCCGCGATGAAGCCCTTGTCGTTCAGCGCCTGGAGTGTCGCGGCGTTCGCGGTCCAGCCGCCGGCACGGAAGGTGACAGGCTCGGGCAGGTTGTGAGCGGCGAACAGCGCGCGCGCGTGGTCGAACAGCGTGCCGACCGACGGCCGATCGTAGGCCGCGACCTTGATCGTGTACCCGGTGGTGTCACCCGCCGGATAGACCGTCGATTGGTCGGTGATGCACGTCAGTCCGGCATCCGTGACGAAGTTGCAGTACGGGTGGATGTGAAGCGCGACCTCGTCGCGGAACGTATCGTGCTGGGTCTGCAGCCAGCTCGTCATGATCGTGCGGCGCTCTTCGGTGACCGCCGGATCGGTATAGGTGTAGGGCGCCCAGAAGTGCGTGATGCGCAGATCCTTGTGCGCCGCATGCAGATTATTCATGAACGTGATCGAGTTATCGCCCATCTCTGAAAAGTCATAGTCGGTCGAGATCAACACGTAGTACGGCGCACTCCGGTTCCACGTGAACTTCGCGAACGCGGTGTCCGAGCCATTCGCGCTGAACAGCACGTCGTACGTGCCGGCCGGAAGATCCTTGATCGACGTATCGAGCGCGAAGCCGCCACTCTGAGCGGTCATCCGGATCGGCGGCAGATCGGCGATGTACGCGTCGACGTAGCTCGTTCCGCTCGGCGCGGTGATCGAGAACGTCATCTCGTCGTGTCCGGGCGTCGCGACATCACCGAGCAGGTACCAAGCATCGAGGCTCGCAGACGTGAACGCTGGATCATTCACATCAGGAGCCGCGGGCTTGGTCTTGTTCGGTTCCGGATCGCCACAACCGATGACCAGTGCGAGAATGAGTGTCGTCCAGCGCTTCATCGCGCGGGACCCTAGCCCTACCTTCGCGTGATTTGGCGCCTCGAACATCATGACGCCGACGACGAAGCGTTCTTTTTCTTCCGCAATGCCATAGCTGAAGAAAGTGCTGGAAGCCAACGCTCAAGCTGGAACGTTTTCACAGCTCGTCGCTG
>JANXOP010000111.1 GCA_025357755.1 Kofleriaceae bacterium
GCCGCGGGCGCCGCGACGATCGCGCGCGCCTGCTCGAGGTGCGAGGCGAGCCGCACGAGCTCCTCCGTGAGGTCGGCACGCTCGGCGAGCAACGCGACCTCTTGCGCGAGCCGAGCCGGATCGACGAGCTCGCGCGGCTCCGTGCCTCGATCGAGACCCACGCCGCGGGCGTCACCGAGCAGCTCCACAAGAAGTTACTCGAGCGGCTCGCGCGGCTCGTCGGCGAGACCGCGGTCGATCCGACCCGGCTGGCGCAGGAAGTCGCGTTGCTCGCCGAGCGCGCGGATATCACCGAGGAGCTCGTCCGCCTTGTCTCGCACCTCGAACAGGCGCGCGCGATCATCGCCGGGCCGGCGGCGGCGGGGCGCAAGCTCGATTTCTTGGTCCAGGAGCTCGGCCGCGAGCTCAACACGATCGGCTCCAAGTCGCAGCGTACCGAGATCAGCGCCACGATCGTCGACGCCAAGTCGGTGCTCGAGAAGCTGCGCGAACAAGTTCAGAACGTCGAGTAGCTCAACGGTGTGCCGCGTAGAGCGTCGCCACTTGAGCGCCGTCTTTGTTGATGTAGTAGAGGTCGCAGCCGTTCGGCGAGATCCATAACGGGTAGTCGGTGAACGGCGTGGACAGCGAGCTCACGAGCTGGATGTCGCCGAACGCGTCGGTCTTGGTCGCACGAGTCGCGGTGTAGATGTCGAGCGCGTCGAAGCTCGAGGTCGCGGAGGCGCGATCCGAGGCAAAAAAGATCTCGAGCTCGTCATCGGTGACGACGGGCGCGTTGTCGTTGCCGGGCGCCGAGAGGCTGGTCAGCGTCTCGAGCGGCCCGTACGCGGGTGGACCACCGGTCGAGCGAAAGAGCTCGTTCGAACCATCGGCGGACCCGTAGCTCGCGGAGAAATAGATCGTCAGCCCGTCGCCGAGCGCGGTCGGCTCGTTGCTCGCTACGAACTTCGTCGTCGCATTCGTCGCCGCGACCGCGAGAGGCTGGACGCCCTCCGCGGCAAAGATGCCGTCGACTGCGGTGGCGAGATAGATCTCGGTCGACCCGCCACGGCGCGAGCTGAACAGCAGATGTTGCGTATCGGGCGTCAGGGTCGGGTACGAATCGTAGAAGCCGGGAGCGCTGATCGCCATGTCGATGAACTGGCCGAACGTGTGGGTCGTCTCGGACCACGGGGATTGATACAGATCGCATCCGGTCTTGGTGCCATCGGCGGGGCACAGCGCGAGATACCCGGTGTTCTGGTCGGCCGAGAACCGCGCGCCTTCGACGCTGTGGTCACCGGCCAGGGCAACCGGCGTCCCCGTGGGAAACGGCGTGCCGGCCTTGCAGGTCAATGGCGGCCCATCGGGATCGACGTGGTCGACATGAAAGGCGACATCGCAGCCCGCGAGTCCGATCACGATCGCTATGCGGTACACCGGCCGAATCCCCCACGAATCATGTTACATGAAGCAGGTGAGTGACCGTGGAGTCCTCGTGATCGTGTCGTCGCCTTCCGGGGCAGGCAAGACCACCCTGACGCGCCGGTTGATCACCGAATTTCGCCCGCAGCTCGAATTCTCGGTGTCGTACACGACCCGAGCGATGCGCCCCGGCGAGGTCAACGGCCGCGACTACTACTTCGTCACGCCGGAGAAGTTCCAGGCGATGGTCGAGGCCCACGAGTTCGCCGAGTACGCGAACGTGTTCGGCAACCGCTACGGCACGGCACAGGGCCAGATCGATCACGCGCTCGATGCCGGCCACGACATCATCTTCGACGTCGACTGGCAGGGAGGGCAGGAGCTGTCGAAGCGCTGGCCCCAGGATTCGCTGAAGATCTTCATCCTGCCACCCGATATGACGACGCTCGAATCCCGGCTGCGCTCGCGCGCTACGGATTCTGCGGAGGTCATCGAGCGGCGGATCCGCAAGGCGAAGGACGAGCTCGGTCACTACCCCGAGTACCAGCACCTGATCGTCAACGACGAGCTCGAACACGCGTACGCCGCGCTGCGCGCGACCTACCTGACGCGGCGCTACGGCTCGGTCGATCGTCCCGACATCTCCCACCCGCTCGCCGAGCTCGCCGCGAAGGTCAGCGATTCGGCCGCCGCGCTCGCGCATGCACGCTCACTCCTGAGCTAGCCACGAAGCGCAGTAACCGTTCGGCTAGTAGGGCACGTTACGCAGTGCGTGGTACGCTGAACTGCTAACGCGCCGTGTCGCATCAACTCGACCAGATCGTTTCAGAAGTCGCGGGTTACGATCCCAATGCCGACCTGGCACTCGTCCGCCGCGCGTACGAGTTTGCTTCGCAGGCGCACGAAGGTCAGACCCGTAAGTCCGGTGATCCGTACGTCACCCACCCGATCTCGGTCGCGCGCATCATCGCCGAGCTCAAGCTCGACGTGTCGTCGATCTGCGCGGGGCTGCTGCATGACTGTGTCGAGGACACGTCCGCGACGGTCGAGCAGCTGAGCGAGACGTTCGGCAAGGAGATCGCATACCTCGTCGACGGCGTGACGAAGCTCGGCAAGCTGCCGTACTCGACGCGCGAAGAGCAGCAGGCCGAGAACTTCAGGAAGATGCTACTCGCGATGGCGCGCGATATCCGCGTCATCCTCGTGAAGCTCTGCGACCGCCTCGACAACATGCGGTCGCTCAATCACCTGCCGCCCGAAAAACAGGAGCGCATCGCCGCCGAGACGATGCAGATCTACGCACCGCTCGCGAACCGCCTCGGTATCCAGTGGGTCAAGATCGAGCTCGAGGATCTGTCGTTCAAGTATCTCTATCCAGGCGAGTACGATCAGCTCGCCGCGGAGATCGCGAAGACCCGCGCGGAGCGGCTCGAGTACATCCATCACGTCGAGAAGCTCATCGAGAAGGAGATGAGCGACAACGGCGTGCCGTGCGAGGTCACGGGCCGTGCGAAGCACCTGTGGTCGATCTATTCGAAGATGAAGCGCACGCAGCGCCCGTTCGACGAGATCCACGATGCGATCGGGTTTCGCGTGGTCACCGACAATCAGATGCACTGCTACCAGGCCCTCGGCGTCGCGCACTCGACGTGGACGCCGATTCCGGGCCGGTTCAAGGACTACATCGCGCTGCCCAAGCCGAACCTCTATCAGTCGCTGCACACCGCCGTGATCGGTCCGCGCGGCGAACGGATCGAGGTCCAGATCCGCACGAACGACATGAACCTCGTCGCCGAGAGCGGTGTCGCGGCGCATTGGAAGTACAAGGAAGCGGGCGCGGATGGCGGTCGCGAGGGCGTGCGCCCCGAGGACGACAAGAAGTTCGCGTGGCTGCGCCAGCTGATGGAGAGCCACAAGGAGCTCCGCGATCCGACGGAGTTCCTCGAGTCGGTGAAGATCGATCTGTTCGGCGACGAGGTCTACGTCTTCACGCCAGGCGGCGACGTGAAGGCCCTGCCGAAGGGCAGCGTGCCGATCGATTTCGCGTACGCGGTGCACAGCTCGGTTGGCGATCACTGCTCGGGTGCGCGCGTCAACGGCATGATCGTGCCGCTCCGCTATCAGCTGCGCAACGGCGACACGATCGAGATCATCACGAACCCGAACCAGAAGCCGAACAAGGACTGGCTCAAGCTGGTCAAGACCGCACGAGCGCGCACGAAGATCCGCTGGCTGCTGCGTCAGGAGCAGCGCGACAAGGCCGTCGCACTCGGCAACGATCTCGTCGAGAAAGCGCTGCGCAAGCACGACATGTCGATGGCGCGTGCCGAGAAGGGGCTCGACGTCGCCGCGAAGGCGCTCAAGTGCCAGAACGTCGACGAGCTGATCGTGCAGGTCGGCTACGGCAAGATCACGACCCAGCAGGTGATCGATGCCCTGCCCGGTATCGTCAAGAAGGGCGACGAGCCCGCGGCCAAGCCCGAGGGCGTGTTCAAGTCGCTGATCCGGAAGGTCACGACGCGGCGCACGCAGTCGCAAGGGATCAAGGTCGCCGGCGAAGAAGATGTCCTGGTGCGGTTCGCGAAGTGCTGCTCGCCGCTACCGGGCGATCCGATCACCGGCTTCATCACGCGCGGTCGCGGTGTCACCGTGCATCGGCGCGATTGCGACAAGGGTCTCGATCTGGATCCCGATCGTCGCGTCGAGGTCGAGTGGGATGGCGCGAGCAAGGCGCAACACGAGGTCGCGATCCAGGTGCTGTGCACGAACAAGCCGGGCTTGCTCGCGCACATCTCGCAGTGCTTCACCGATCAAGGCGTCAACATCAGC
Organism: Kofleriaceae bacterium; assembly: GCA_025357755.1. Classification (GTDB taxonomy): domain Bacteria; phylum Myxococcota_A; class Polyangia; order Haliangiales; family Haliangiaceae; genus JABFXX01. Next base: position 4,234 of record JANXOP010000111.1, read on the forward strand.
CAGGCGCACTGTCGTGCGACCGACGATGGACGCGCGGTTAACACGTTCCACGCGCTCGTGCGTGATCTCGATCAGCTCAAGCAGGTCAATCGCGCACTGTCGCGAATCAAAGGCGTGTATTCGGTCGATCGTGTCGCCGCAGAAGCGACCTGATCAGACCGATCAGACCTACTTGGTCTTCGGCGTCGCCGTACCGGGGGCGCCCATACCGGCGAACAGCTCGACCGCGCTCGCGGTCGACTTGCGCGCCAGCTTGTTCTTACGGCGACGGCCGGCCTTCTCGTGCTTGTTCTTCCGCTTGACGGTCGTTGCTTTGGTGTTCGAGGCCATGACGGGCCAGTTTCTAGCCCCCAGTAACCCGACGTGTCAATCGTGTGCTACGTTGCATTTCGCTTGCCAGCGGGCGCCGCTGAGGGATTCCGACGATGAAGCTTTGCCCGAAGTGCCAGAAACAATTCAGCGATGACGCGAACTTCTGTCCCGTCGACGCAGCCAGATTAGCCCCGCTCGAGGCCCAACAGCCGGGGGCGGATAGTCTGCTGGCGCGGTTCGATCTCGGCCAGCGGCTCGGCGGCAATCGCACCGGTTCCGTCGTCCGAGCGACCGACAAGACGACGAACCTGCCCGTGGTCGTCAAGTTGGTCGCCCCGGCCGTGGTCGCGCTCCCGGGTGTGGCCCAGCGGCTCGAGCGCGAGCTCCGTCAGCTCGAGCGCGTGCAGAGCGCGGGCGTGGCGCGCGTACTGGCCTCGGGCAGGCGCGGCGAAGAGACCTGGCTCGCGATGGAGCTGCTCGAAGGCGCTCACACACTCGAAGAAGCGATCACCGCTCGTGGCCCGGTCTCGCCGGAGCAAGCCGCCGATCTCATCGAGGTCATCGGCGAGGCCCTGATCGAGGCCGCTCAAGTCGGGGTCGTGCACCGCGATCTCGCGCCGAAGAACGTGCTGTTCGCCGGCCAGGACTTGAAGCTCATCAACTTCTCGCTGCCAGTTCCGACGACCGAGAAAGTTCCAGGGGTCGCGGAGTTCGTCGCGCCGGAGCAGGTCGATGGTCGTCCCGTCGACCAGCGTTCGAACCTCTACTCGCTCGGCGCGCTCTACTACTTCGTGCTGACCGGTCAGACCGTGTTCTCGGGCTCGGCCGATGAAGTACACCGCCAGCACCAGAGCGGCGCGATCAAGCCACCGTCGCAACTGGTCTCCGAGATCGGTGCCGGCTCGCCGATCGAAGCGCTGATCCTGCGCGCCCTCGATCGCAGCCCGACCAAGCGATTCTTGACCGTGCGGCAGTTCGTCGACGAGGTCACGCGCACGGGTCACGGCGAAGTGATCGAGCTCAAGCCACGCGTCCAGCGCCCGAAGGCCGAGCTCGTGTCGACGCTGATGGGCGTCCGCACCAAGCGCAACGCACTCGCGTCGGCGCCGACCGTGGGCACCGGCGTTCCGTCGGTCGCCGCGCCCGTGGTCGCGCAGGCGCGCGCGGCCTCGCAGCCGAACAACATGATGTCGACGATGATCGGCGTGTCGAGCGGCGCGCAATACGCGCAGGCCTCGGCGCCTGTCGTCGCACCGGCGCCGCAACCGGTCCCACCGCAAGCCGCACCGGCCGCGCAAGTTGCGCCGCTGAACATGCAGGTGACCGCGCCGGGGCAGGGGCCGTCGGTGACCGTTCCAGTCGCGCCAGTCACGCCGATGGTCGAGGCCGCGCCGGTGCAAGCGCCGCCCGCTGCCTCACCGTGGGCGCAACAGGCAGCCGGGGCCCAGGTGGCCCAGGTCGTTCAGGCACCGGTGGTTGCGGCGCCGCACGTCGCGCCCCAGGCACCCCAGGCACCCCAGGCACCGGTGATCCAGGCACCGGTGGTCGCCGCGCCGCAGATCGCCACCCCGCAAGTCGCGGCGCAGCCCGCAGGCAAGCAACGCGCGCCCGAGCCCGGTCAGCAAAAGGGCAAGTTTCGCGAGACGATGTGGTTCAAGAAGGGCGACCTCGATACCAAGGCCGCGGTCGACGCTGCCGACGAGCGCGCGCGCACCGGCAAAGACGTCGACAAGGACAAAGCCGACTCGCTACCGATGGACGAGCGCTACAAAGACGACGGCTCGATCACGCGCGGCGACAAGGACAAGTACTCGCTGCGCACCGGCGCCACGCAGATGATGCAGGCGCTGCGTCCGGACGGCCGTTCCGGCCCGGATGCCGGTCAGAGCATGAACAAGGTCTCGGAGGACGCACTCATCGGTGAGATGAAGGGCGGCCGCTCGAAGATCATCCTCGGCATCGTCGTCGCGGTGGTCGCGGTGATCTTGATCATCGTGCTGGCGGCGAAGTAACCAGCGTAACCAGCGCGCGCGTCCGATCAGTCGGATCCGCCGTCGTCCCGGCGGCGAGATCGAGCTCGCCCTTCACGCACATGGCCGCGACCTCGGTGACGAGATCGGGGTGGGCACCGGCGACGCCGATGATCGTGACTTCGCGCGCGATCAAGAAACCCGGCAATGCGGTGGCGGGTGCGAGCACGGTGAGTGTCGCTCGCGGACCGGCGAGCCCGGCCGCGAGCTCGAGCGAGGCTACATCGGTCGCGATCACGCGCACGGGGCGCACGCCGAGCCCGAGACTCGTGATCGCGGCGGTGACTTCGTCCGGGCCTGCGACGGTGATCGCGCCAGCGGCGACGAGCTCCGGGTGAGTGGTCAGGACGACGGGGGTGAGGCCCTTCGCGCGAAGGATCGCGACGACGAACCGCGTGATCGCGCTCGCGCCAGTGACGACGACGGGATCGCGCGGGCCCAGCCCGGTGCGCGCGTAGAGCGTGTACGCGATCGCGAGATCGCCGGGGATCGCCGCCGCGGACGCACCCAGCTGCACGAGCGGCTCGAAGCCATCGCCGAGCGCCACGACCCAGCGGCTCGACACGCGTGCAGTCGAACCCTGCGGATCGCGCACGATCGCGTTGCCGCACACCGCGGGCCCGCCGCGGCGACAGACTTCGCACTCGCCGCACGGATCGGTCGGTCCGATCAGCACGTGGGTGCCCACGGAGATCAACGCGCCGTCGGGCGCGGCGGTCACTCGCGCGAGTGCGGCACCGCTGGGTTGGCGCGCGAGCAGCTCGAGGTCGAGCAGCTCAGCTGGCGCGCCCGCGGCGCTCACCAATCGTCGCGGCCGTTGCGCTGCGCGGCGCCGGGATTCGTGAGGTCCGACGGGCGATCGGGCTCGACGTTGGGGTCGTGACCGACCGAGGTCTCGCTGCCATCGTCGCCGTTGACGCCGGTCGCATGACCGTTGTGCCCGTCGCCGGCGAACGACATCGCGAAGTCGTTGCCCTCGTTCTCGTAGTGGCCCTCTTCGATGACGTGCTCTTCTTCCAACGGTTCTGCGTGGAGCTCCTCGTGGAGCTCCTCGTGAGCTTCGTCGTGGGTCTCGACATCGGCGAGCGGTGCCGGTTGGCGCGCGGCCATCGATCCGGGAGAGGGCGGCGCGGCGGGCGGAGCAGTGCGTGGGCCTGAGCCAGACGCAGGCGCGGCCACCGGCAAGCCCTGGCGAGCACGCCAGGTTTGCAACGCGGCGACCAGATCGTCGTACGGGATCATGGGGAGACGATATCACGTCATGCCGTGCTAATAGCTCCGGCATGGCGATCCGCCTGTACACATCGCCGGTTCTCCCGACCGAAGGCTTCGTGCACGGCTTTCCGGAACGTGGCGGCGGTGTCTCGACCGGTGCACGAGCATCTCTGAATCTCGGCAAGCGCTGGGGCGATAGCGTCGACAACGTCGAGGAGAATCGCCGGTTGCTCGCGGTCCACGCGGGCTACGAGCCGAGCGCGCTCCAGGCGACCCGCCACGTCCACGGCACCGCGGTCTGGGCGGTCGGTGAACCACTCGAGGCCGACGCCGAATTCGACGGCCTCGTCTGTGATCGCCCGGGTCCGGCGCTCGGCGCATTCGCGGCGGACTGCGTCCCGATCTTGTTCGCCGATCCGGTCGCGCGAGTGATCGGCGCGGCCCACGCCGGTTGGCGCGGCACGGTCAACGGTGTCGCGACGAACGTGATCACCCGGATGACCGAGCTCGGCGCGAACCCCGAGCGCATCCGGGTCGCGCTCGGCCCTTCGATCGGCCCGTGTTGCTTCGAGGTCGGCCCCGAAGTGGTCGACCAGTTCCGGGCCGTGCTGGGCGAGGTCCCGGGCTTGGTGGTGCAGGGCGCCATCAAGGACCATCTCGACCTGCGTGTTGCACTCCGCACCATGCTCGAGCGCGCAGGTGTTACCTCCGATGCGATCGATGATCGTCCGCCGTGCACGAAGTGCGAACCCGATCGATTCTTCAGCTATCGTCGTGATGGCAAGGATGGTGGTGTTCACATGGCGTTCATTGCTATGCGCTAGTGCGCTGATCGGGGCTTGTAAGCCCGCGCCTCCCTCATCCGCGCCCGGTGCCGGCCCGCACGCCTCGCCGCGTCCGGGGTGGGGCGCGCGCGTGGCGCTCTCGATCGATCTGAGAGCGACCAAACCCCTGCTCGATTTTCCGGTCGCGATCCGGCTCACACCCGATCGGTTCGACTTCAAGCGGATCGCGGCCGACGGCCACGACGTGCGCTTCACCGATGCCGCCGGCGTCGATCTGACGTACGAGATCGAAACGCTCACGCCTCGCGGCGCCGTGATCTGGTTGCGCCTCCCGAGGCTCGAGGTCGCGGCCGTCACCAAGGTCACGATGTACTTCGACAACTCGAAGGCGCCGTACCTCGATGCGAGCGAGGGCCGCGAGGTGTGGCGCGCCGGGTTCGCCGCCGTGATCCACGGCATCGAAGGAGCTGGCGATAGCTCGCCGCGCGACGCGACGACGGGCGTCGTCGGCACGAACCCCGCGGAAGGCGTGTTCGGCGCCGCGTACTACTTCGCGACCAAGCAGCTCGATGCGGTCAGCGTGAAGACCGAGCCGCTCGACGGCGATCGCTCGCTGTGCATGTGGATCCGGCCCGACTCCGTCGAGGGCAAGGCGCGGATCGCGGGCTCGACCGGGTTCGCGATCGATCGCGAACAAGCGGGGCTCAAGTGTGGCGAGGCCATCGCGCCGAGCTCGCTCGCGATCTACAGCTGGAGGTACACGTGCTGCGTGCACCACGCGGGCCGTGACGTGCTGTTCGTCGACGGCCTCGCAACCGGCAAGCCCGGGACGTCCAAGGATACGATGCCGGATCCCACGTTCGAGGTGGGCGGCGCGCATGGCGAAAAGCCGGCGAAGCGGTTCGCCGGCATGATCGACGAGATCCGGATCTCGCATCTCGCGCGCGATCCGGCGTGGCTCGTCGCCGAGGTCGCCGAGCGCGGCAACGTCGTCGCCTTCGGCGCGGTCGAGGACCTGAATTAGAGCTGGTAGCTCGCGGTCACGGTCGCGGTGAGCGGGATGCCCGGCGTGAAGTGCATCTGCTCGACTGCGGGAGATGTCGGCGTGATCGCCGAGGTATCGGCGAACTGGGCCTCGCGCCAATCCTGATCGAACAGGTTGTTGATCGTGAGGTTGAGGCCGAGCTTCTTCGTCGGCTGCGCACCGGCGATCAGATCGAAGATGAAGTAGCCCTTCGCGGTGAGGGTATTGGCATCGTTGCCCGGGCGATCGGCGATGCCCCGACCGCGCAGCGAGATGTTGAACACGCCATGGATGTACGTGATGCCGCCTTGACCCATCAACTTCGGGGCGAGCGCGAGGGCGCTACCGTTGCCGGCATTCGCGACAAACGCCGAGTGCGCGATCGAGGCGTTCGCGTCGAGCCGCAGCCACGGGAATGGATTCCATGCGCCCTCGAGATCGACGCCGTAGCGCTCGGTGGGCCCCGAGGCCGCGGTGCCGCCTTCATCACCGCTCCACACGAGCTCCGAATCGAGGTGGAGGTACCAGAGGTCCGCCGAGAACTTTGCGTG
>JANXOP010000138.1 GCA_025357755.1 Kofleriaceae bacterium
TCGGCACGCTCGCGCTCGGCTTGCTCGCGCACGTCTCCGCCGGCGACGTCACGCTCGCCGACGTGATCGCAGATGCCCTCACCACGACCGAAGGCTACGCCGCGAACCTGGTCGCGGCGCTCGGCGAGCTGCGCGTCGCGACGCCACACACTGCCACCGCGATCGCGGCGCTCGTCGCGCCGTCACAGCCGATCGGTGCGCGCGTGATCGCAGCGTCGGTCAGCGGCCGAACCTTGCCCCACGATCACCCCGCGTGGGCGCACGTGCGCGAGCTACTCGAGCTCGGCACGATCGCGCGCGCCGCGGCCTGGGCCGGGCTACGCGATCGCGCCAGGCGCTGAAGCGAGCTTCACACGATTGCTCGCGCGGGCGGCGACCGATCACATTCGCGATCACCTTGCCTGTGCAGGTAGTTAGCGCTGCTGATACACGAGGTCGACGGTGACGCGGAGCTCGGGCGCACCGAGCTCGTCGTCGAGATGGGTGCCGACCCGCGCCGCGATCGCGTACTGCGGGCGGATCCGTCCGACGAGCCCGATCCGGCCTTCGATCGGCGCGGGGCCCTTCATGTGTTGGACGCGATCGCTGACCACGCCGACGACCTCGGCCTCGGCCTTGAATTGATCGGCTCTGCACCACAGCGAGCAGAACGGCGGGATGCCGATCGTCGCGCCCGCGGCCCAGAACAGCTCGTCGCCGATCAATAGATCCGCGATCTGTACTTCAGCACCGCGAATCCGGATGCCGCCGGTCGCGGCGAGCGTGATGTCGTGTGGCAACGTGATCCGCGCGATGCCACTCCACGCCGCACTCCAGCGCGCGTCGCCCGCGAAGTCGTGATCGTCACCCGTGGGAAGCGTGAGGTTGCCGCGCACGAACACCGCGACCGGGCCCCGGGTCATCACATGCACCCGTGCACCGATCTGCAGGTCGTTCGGCACCCACGTGTCGAGCGGGCGATCATCGCCGAGGTACTGATAGCGGCGCCCGACCTGGTGCGACAGCGGCAGCTTCGCATCGACGATCACCTCCTCGCCGAGCGCGATCGCACCGCCGAGGGTCACGGTCTCGCGCCGCTTCACGGGATAGGTCGTCAGATCGATCGTGTGGAGCCGGATCGGCTGCTCGAGGTCGGTCAGCATGAGCCCGAAAGCGAACTCGCCGACCGGCGCGCCGCCATCGAAGCCCATCTCGGCCTGCCCCGGCGGCGTCGTATCGCGATCGACCTCGATCGCCTCGGGACGCATCACGGGCGTGTTCGCAAACACCGGTGCCGCGAGCATGGCGACGACGATCAACGCGCGCATGATGCTCATCCCATGATCCGCGAGCCGAGCTCGTAGACGCGGGCCGGCGGCATGTGGCGATAGCGCGTGACCTGGACGCGAAGCTGCGCGATCTGATCGATCACGTCGCGCCGGGTCGAGCCCTTCGCGAGCATCGCGCGCGCGCGCTCGACGATCGCGGCGCGCGCGGCCTTCGGATGATAGATAAACGTGCGCCCGAAACGGACTTCGCCACCGACGCCACACAGCCGGAGCTCGGCGACATCGCCGACATCGACCCCGTGCAGGGCGCGCTGTTCGCTGACGTGGATCTCCGCACCGCCGAGCAGATCGAGCAGCTCGATGCGGCCCGGCGCCATCGCCTGGATCTCGTAGAGGCTGCGATGCGACGTCACCAGCGCACGTACGATCGGCGCGCGCGGATCCTCGCCGAGCTCGCGCAGGGTCTGCACCGCAGGTGGCAGCTCGCCGCCGGGCGCGACGCGCTCGACGACGAACCACTCGACGAACGCCGCGCTCCACGGCTCCCACAGCTCGTCCTCTTGATGCACCTTGCCACGCCGCTGCTCGTACTCCGCACGCGCGGTGGCGGCCGCTTCGGCATCGGCAGTGTGGCGCGCGTAGAGCTCCTCGGTCACCGCATCGAGGTCTGCGGCAACCGAGCCGGTCACCGCGCCCTCTTCAGATGGTCGCGGAACCGAGCGAACAAGTAGCTCGCGTCGTGCGGCCCGGGGCTCGCCTCCGGGTGATATTGCACGCTGAAGATCGGCTTGCCCTCGACGGCGAGCCCCTCGTTCGAGTGATCGAACAAGTTCTCGTGCGTGACGTGTACGCCCGAGGGGAGCGACGCCGGATCGACGACGAAGCCATGGTTCTGGGACGTGATCTCGACCTTGCCGGTGGTCTTGTCGAGCACCGGGTGGTTGCCACCGTGGTGACCGAACGGCAGCTTGAGCGTCTTGCCGCCGAGGGCGAGGCCGAGGATCTGGTGGCCGAGGCAGATGCCGAACACCGGCTTGCCGCTCGCGCACAGCTCGCGCGCGGCGAGGACTCCGTAGTCGACGGCCGCCGGATCACCGGGCCCGTTCGAGAGGAAGAACCCATCGGGAGCAAGCGCGAGGGCTTCACGCGCCGGGGTCTTCGCGGGCACGACCGTGACCCGCGCGCCGAGCTCGCGGAGCTGGCGAAGGATGTTCTCCTTGATCCCGAAGTCGTACGCGACGACATGAAACTCGATCGGCGGGACCGGCAGCGCGCGACCGTCGTCTTCGGCGCGCCACGAAGGCTTCGTCCACTCGTAGCTCGCGGCGCACGTGACGCCGGGGACGAGATCCTGGCCATCCATCTTCGGCGCCGCGCGCACGCGCTCCAGCACCTCGGAAATCGCATCGACATGCGGCGTGATCGTGCCGCGCATCGCGCCTTCGTCGCGCAGGCAGCGCGTCAGCGCGCGCGTATCGATCCCGTCGATCCCGGGGATGCCGGCCTGCTCGAGCCACGCGGGTAGCGCCTGCTCCGAGCGCCAGCTCGCGGTCAGCGGCGAGAGCTCGCGGATCGCGAGGCCCGCACAGACCACGCGGCGCGCCTCGGTGTCAGAGGGGTTCGTCCCGACGTTACCGATCTGGGTCGCGGTCATCACGACGATCTGGCCGGCGTACGAAGGATCGCTGACGATCTCCTGGTAGCCGGTGATCGACGTGTTGAACACGACCTCGCCGATCGACTCGACGCGTGCGCCGTAGCCCTCGCCCTTCCACACCCGACCGTTTTCGAGGACGAGCGCCGCGGGCCAGCGAGAACCGGTCATTTCATTCTCCCGTCGAGGTCGTACACCAGCCGGCCTTCGACGAAGGTCAGCACCGCACGCCCCGCGAGCTTCTGGCCGAGGAACGGCGAGTTCTTCGATTTCGAGAGCAAGGCGTCTGGCGTGAGGGTCATCGCGCGTTCCGGATCGATCACGGTCAGGTCGGCGACCGAGCCGATCGCGAGCGAGCCACCCGAGAGCCCGAACGCGCGCGCCGGACCACCGGTGAACGCCGCGATCACGCGCTTCTCGTCGAGCGTGCCCATCCGCACGAAATCGAGCAGGATCGGCAGCGCGGTCTCGAGGCCGAGCATGCCGGGCGCGGCGCACTCGAACTCGACATCTTTTTCGACCGAGGAGTGCGGCGCGTGATCGGTCGCGATGGCGTCGATCGTGCCGTCGGCGAGCGCTTCGAGCAGCGCCTCTTGATCGGCCGTGGTGCGCAGCGGTGGCATCACCTTGGTCCGCGTGTCGTAGTGGCTGCACGCTTCGTCGGTGAGCGCGAGGTGGTGCGGCGTGACCTCGCACGTGACGGGCAAGCCGCGGCGCTTCGCATCACGAACCAGGGCGACCGTGCGCGCGGTCGAGACATGCGCGACGTGATAGCGCGCGCCCGTCCACTCGACGATCTCGAGATCACGCGCGACCATCGCGCTCTCGGCGCAGGCGGGCTGGCCCTTGATGCCGATCCGCGTCGCGACCGCGCCTTCGTTCATCGCGCCGCCCTCGGAGAGATCGAGATCCTCGGCGTGCTGGACGAGCGGCAGATCGAAGGTCTTCGCGTACTCGAACGCGCGCCGCAGGAGCCCCGCGTTCATCACGGGACGGCCGTCATCGGAGATGGCCACGATGCCGGCCTCCTTCATCTCGGCGATTTCGGCGAGCAGCTTGCCCTCGAGGCCCTGCGAGATCGCGCCGATCGGGCGTACCCGGACGAGGCCGACTTCCTGCGCGCGCCGGACGATGAGCTCGGTGATCGCGCGCTGGTCGTTCACCGGCTTGGTGTTCGGCATGCAGCAGATCGTGGTGAACCCACCTGCGGCGGCCGCGCGCGTGCCGGTCTCGATGTCTTCCTTGTATTCATGCCCCGGCTCGCGGAGGTGAACATGAAGGTCGATCAGTCCTGGCACGATCCACAGGTCGGTGACGTCGATGATCCTGGGCGCGATTAGCCCTCGCCCGATCTCGACGATACGGCCCTGTTGGATACGTACGTCGGCGAGCTGGTCGACGGGACGCTGCGCGGCCGGATCGAGCACCCGGCCTCCGCGCAAGACAAGATCCCCTGGATCCATCGGAGCGGGTCTTACCATGGCGAGCTATCATCCCGTCATGCCGACCGCAGGGATCGTCATCATCGGGGACGAGATCCTCAGCGGGAAGTTCGTCGAGGAGAACGCGGCGTTCCTGATCGGGGAGCTGCGGAGCCTGGGCGTCGACCTCCGCCGGATCACCGTGGTTCCGGATGACCGGGACGATATCGCCGCCGCCGTGACCGAGGCCTCGGCCCGGTTCGATCACGTGTTCACCTCCGGCGGGGTGGGCCCGACCCACGACGACATCACGATCGCCTCGATCGCGCACGGTTTCGGGGTCGCCGTGACTCGCCATCCGGAGCTCGAGGCCAAGGTCCGGCGCTACTGGAAGGAAAAGCTCGCAGACGCAAACCTGCGCCTCGCCGACATGCCCGCCGGGAGCGAGCTGGTCTATGGCAAGGATCAAGTCTGGCCGGTGCTGTGCTTCAAGAACGTCTACATCCTCCCGGGCGTCCCGACCCTGTTTCGCCGCAAGTTCGTCGACATCCGCGACCGGTTTCGCGCGACGCCCGTGTGGGCCGCGCGGATCTATGTCAACGGCGAGGAAGGTGACCTCGCGCCGAAGCTCGATGCGGTCGTCGCGGCCTACCCAAGTGTCAAGCTCGGCAGCTATCCCCGATTCTCGGAGACTGACTTCAGCGTCCTACTCACGCTCGAGGGCTCCGTGCCCGCCGAGGTGACGGCTGCGTTCGAAATGCTGAGCTCGGCGCTCTCGACCCAGCTCGTGCGCACCGAAACTCCGCAGTCCGTCGGCTAGAGCTTGGCGCGGACCGCAGCGACCACGTCGGCGCGAGGCACGACCGTCTCGGTCAACGCCTTGTTCTGATCCTTGCTGAGCTTTGGATCGAACGGGATCCGGAGATCGCTGAGCTTCACGGTGCCGGCCTCGTGCTCGCGGGTGCCCAGCAGGATCGACAGCGGGATGCCGGTCGCATCCGCGTACTTGAATTGCGGGCCGATGCCGGTCTGCTCGCCGTAGACTTCGACGTTGAGCCCGGCCGTTCGAAGCTCGGCGGCGAGCTTGGCGTACTCGGCGGCGAGGTTCGGGTCGGCATTCAAGATGATGACGTGTGCGGTCGAACGCTTGATCACGGCGGTGATCGCGGCGTTCTGTTGATCCTTCGGCTTCTTGAGCTCGGCCTTGCGCGCGGTGACTTGGGCGTCGAGCAATTGCGAGAACAAGCGCGTCGCGCCGATCGAGATGCCAACGCCCGGCAATTTCGAGGTCGTGTACAGGCCCGCCAGGTTCTCGTAGCGCCCGCCCGAACAGATCGAGCCGTAGTCGGGATGCTCGTCGAGGAATGTCTCGTAGACCGTGCCCGTGTAATAATCGAGGCCACGCACGATCGAGAGATCGACCTGGATGAACTCGGGAGGCACGCCGAGCGCGAGGGTCTGGCGGTAGACCGTCTCGAGCTGCGACAAACCCTCGAGCAGGATCGGCGGGATGGATGGACGGCTTCGGAGCGCTGCGACGGCCTCCGACCAGGGAGCCGCGAGCACGTCGAGCAGCTCCTGCGCCTGGTGCGGCGTGATCGGTGCGGGCTTGTCGTCCTTCGCGATGGACAACATGGCTTCGACCTTCGCGCGGCCGATCTTGCGCAACCGGTCGACGTCGTGAAGGACCGCGGTGTGAACGTCCTCGGGGATCCCGAAGAGCTCGAGCAGCCCGCGCAGCAGCTTTCGATTGTTGACGAAGATCGTGAACTTGCCGAACGCGAGCTCGGCAAACACGCCGTAGATCACGGCGGGAATCTCGCTGTCGTACGCGATCGACAAGGTGTCCTTGCCGATCACGTCGATGTCGCACTGATAGAACTCACGGAACCGACCGCGCTGCGCGTGCTCGCCGCGGTACACCCGTTGGATCTGGTAGCGGCGGAACGGAAAGTTCAGCTCCTTCTCGTGCTCGGCGACATAGCGCGCGAGTGGCACGGTCAGATCGAAGCGCAGCGCGAGCTCCGGAGGACTTCCTTTCTCGAGCGAGCCCGTGTTCTGGACGAAGTAGACCTGCTTCTCGGTCTCGCCACCGGTCTTGGTCAACAACACGTCGACCAACTCGAAGGTGGGTGTCTCGATCGGCAAGAACCCGAAGCGCTCGAAGCCGCGACGGATCGTGTCCAGCATGCGCTGAAACATGATCTGATTGGCGGGCGTGAGCTCGAGCACTCCCTGCGTGGTGCGGGGCTGGACGGGCATGGGGCCCATGCCTATCACATCTAGGAACGGAGCGAGCGCACGACGACGACGGCGGCACCGAGCGTGACGACACCGCCGCCGATCGCCCACCACAGGAGCGAGCCACCGCTCACCGGCGGCGGTGGTGCGGTGGCCGGGCTCATGGTCGCACTGGGTGTGGCCGCAGGTGCGCCGGTCGCGGGCGCAGTGATCGCCGCGACGATGGGTGGGCCATCGGTCCAGCTCAGGGTCTCGATGAGCGTGCCGTCGGCGCGGATGCCGCTGACCTCGACGCGGTTGCCGCTCACGTTGACGCGCAGGAAGTGGAGCACGCGCTCGAACTTCTTCACCGCTTCGACATCGATCGGGTTCGACTTGGGCCGCCGCGGATAGAGCGGCGCCCCGCCCCCACCGGAGACGAAGTAGTGGATGCCGTTGTGGTCCGCGCGCTCGTAGACGTGATCGTGGCCGGAGAACACCGCGGACACCTGGTACTTCTCGAACAGCGGGGTCCAGCGCTCGCGCAGATCGATGTTGCCGCCGTGCAAGGAGATCGAGAACGGCGGGTGGTGCATCACGATGAAGATGTGGTGGACCGCTGGATCCTGGCGCGCCGCGATCAACTCGCGCTCGATCCACGAGGTCTGATCGGTGAGCGCGAACGAGTACGCGTTCGAATCGAGCACGAGGATCCGCGCGGTCGCGTACGTGAATGCGTAGTAGCGCTCGGCATCACCGCCGTTCTCCGGGACCGAGAAGTACGCGCGATACGTATCGGCGGTGCGGCCCCGACCCTGACGATCGTGGTTACCGAGCGCGGGGAAGTAGACGTTGTCGCGGAGCAGCCGGTTCTCGATGTCGAAGAACTGCTGCCATTGATCTTGGCGATAGCCCTCGTCGACCATGTCGCCGGTGCCGAGGACGAAGTCGGGGACTTCTTGCGCGACGCGATCGATCACCCGGCGGTGTTGCTCGACGCCATTGCGCGAGTCGCCATAGACCACGAACTCGAACGGTACGTCCTTGCCGTCCAGAGGAGCGGTCGCGAACTCGCCTTCCCACGTGCCATCACCGACCGTGACCTTGTAGCGATAGCGCGAGGCTGGCTGGAGCTTGTCGAGGCGCGCCTCGACGATGTGATCCGCGCCGACCTCGATCGTGCGTTCGCCGCCCGGCCCGTTGATCGTGAGCTTGGCAGGGACCTCTTCGTCCATCTCCCACATCACCGTGATCGAGGTCGGTGCGAGATCCTGGAGGTACGGACCCTTCAGCATCTTCGGCGCGGCCCCAGCGGATGCCGAGAGGCAGATCGCCACCAGCGCGCAGAGCCACCTCATACGTGCGATCTTATGCCCGATATCGCATGCCGGCGAGCGCGCCGACGAGATCGCGAGCAGATTCTCGATTGTAGCCGTAGCGGGTGATCAGGGTCGCTAACCCGGCTTCGGCCCGCTTCTTCGCATCCGCGTTGAGGTGACTCTCGTTGCCCGACAGCAGCGCGACGAGATCCGTGATCCCCTTGGCGATCACCTTCTTGTGCTTCTCGTAGTACGCGTCTCGCAGCTTGCGCAGGATGTCGCCGAAGATCTCGCCGAGCACCGGCTTCTGGCCTTTGTGATCGAGCGACCAGGCTCCTATCTTCGCGATCAGGCCCTGCCGGAAGTCTTCGGGCTTACCGGTGACCTCGAGGGTCTTCTCGACCTCCTTCATCATGCCTTCGTCGGGATCCTGCATCTGCCCGGTCGAAGGATTGCGAACTTTCTCTTTGCGAATCGCCTGCATCGCGTGCTGGACGTAGCGATCGAACACGCGCGCGTACTCGGTCTCCTCGACGAGGCCGACCGCGACGCGCACGTCGTCGTCGATCCGATCGAAGAGCCGGCCGCGGGCGACCTCGACGAGCTTTTTGTGATCGTGATAGCCGCCGGGCTGGACATCCTGGCGCAGGAACTCGTAGGTGCTCGCCTGCTTGGTGAGCTCCTGGATCTCCTCGAGGACGATCAACGGCGAGACATACGTGTAGCGATTCGAGCCCGCCGCCGCGAGCAGCACGGTCTGCATCTCGCGCGGCGATGCACCGACCCGGCCCTCGTAGATCGGATACATGTCCGATTCGTGGAACAGGTCCTCGATGTGCGAGGTGAGCTCGCGCGCGCGATCGGGCGAGAGGTCCTCGGGCACGAGTCCGGTCGAATAAAGATCGACCTTATCGAGTGGCGCGAGCCGCCCGATCGCTTCGGCGAGGGTCGAAGGGAAGCGCTCGATCTGCGGCTTGCGCATGCGCGACAGCACGGCCCACAGCGCAGCGACGTAGGCGGTGTGTGGCGCGACGTGCCGGCCACCTGCGGCCTCCCGCAGGCGCTCGGCGTAGAGCAGCTCCTCGTGCCGCACGTCGAGGATGAACGGCACGCGGATGAGCTCGATCCGGCCCTTGAAGCTCTGGAAGTCTGGGATCTCGCGGAACGCCGAGAGATGGATATCGTTGCAGCTCCCGAGGAATGCGAGATCGAGGAACAAGGTCGCGCTCGTCATCGAGAGCTCGGCGCGCTCGACGGTGGTGAGTAGATACTTGTAGTGCTCGAGCGGACGCTTGAGGAGGTCGTCGAACTCGATCATGCCGCGGTTCGCGCCGACGACCTCGCCGCCGTACTCGTGCAGGCTCACGGATTGGAGCGATGGTGGCAACGAGCCGAGCGTGCGGTCCGCGGTGATCTGGCGCTCGCTCGCATCGACCGAGAGCTGCGGCTCGACCGTGACCCAGCCCTGGCGATAGCGATGTGAGATCTCGAACCGCTCGACGCGGACGTGGCGCAAGACCTGGACGTAGTCGCCCTGATAGCTCGCGAGCAGCGCGTCGTAGATCGCCTTGTTGCGAGGCGAGAGCGTGCCGCCGCGGATGTAGTCGCCAGGCGAGAACTCCTTGTGGTTCTCGAGCAGCTTCGCGATCAGCTTGGGCCGCTCCTCGAGCGGGATGAGCAGCAGCGGATGATCGCGGAGCTCGTCGCCGAGCTTCGCGTCGATCACGTCGTCCGGTAGATACGCGAACGACTCGACGCCATCGGCGCCGAGGAGCGCCTCGGTACCCCCGAAGCCGATGCCGCCGCGCGTGCTCTTCTGCGCCGGGAAGATCCAAGAGAACCGATACAGCGCGCCTTCATCGAGCGTCGAGTAGTGCTCGAGCCCGCGCCCGAGGCAGCGGATGAACGTCGACTTCGCGGAGCCGTTCGGGCCGTGCAACAGGATCAGCTTGTTCGGCCGACCGTCGCGCACGAAGCTCTTGAGCACCTGGTAGGTCTCGAGCTGGACCATCTCCTGGCCGAACAGCTGATCCTCGCCCTTGGCCCACGGGGCATCGAACAGCTTCCAGCGGGTGACCTCGCCCCACGGGTACTTCACCTTTTCGGTGCCGTAGTGGTCGAAGCAATCGACGATGTACTGGGTCGATGAACGGAGCTGGCGAGTTGGCTCGGCGAACGCCAACGCGAGGTACTCGGCGAACGACATCACGCGACGATTGCGCGTGAAGTCCTCTCGCACGGCCTCGTGAAGGCCGACCAGCGTGGACTTCACCACATCAGGCAGATCAGCAGGCACCGCCCGAAGATACGCTTAAGTCGCGTCGATCGTGATCGTGATCGGCTGCTTCTTGGGGAAGCACTGGATGTCTTTGCAGACAGCGAACTTGAACGTGCCCTTCACCTCGTAGGTGCCGGGCTTGGCAGCGGTCGCCTTGACCGCGAAGTCGAGGCCCTTCTCGGTAAACTGCGAGGCATCGCCGACCGCCTTGTTCATGCCGCCGGCGGTGTACTCGCTCTTCGCGAACGTCAGGCCGTCGGTCGGCTCGAGCGTGAGCTTGACCGGGAACTCGGTGTTGACGTGGAACTCGCTCGCCGGCTTGATGCTGATCTTCGAGACCAGCTCGCTACCGACCTTGCCCGAGGCCTTGTCGATCGTGAGCGTGCCTTCATCGGCGTGTAGGTGGAACCGGACGTCGTCCGCGACGACACCCCTGGGCGCCGCACCGCCAGGTGCACCTCCCGCCGTGGCGCCGACCGTGGGAGCACCCATGTCGATGTGCTCCACGGCAGCGGTGGGAGCCGGACCATTGCCTGGGGCGGTGTCTTTGTCCTGCTTGCCCGAGGTCGAGCAGCCAGTAGCAACCAACAATGGGACGAGCCAGATCGCGCGCGACATGCCGAGGAGCATAGCGGATCTCGGCGCTTACGCACGAACATGCTACCTTTGTTTGACCGGTGAGAAGGGCTCAACAGCTCGGCCGCTATCACCTCCTCGACCGCATCGCGTTCGGAGGCATGGCGGAGATCTATCGCGCGAAGACCTTCGATGCGAATGGCCAGCCGCACCTGGTCGCGGTCAAGCGCGTGCTCGCGCACCTCGCCGAAGACGACGACTTCATCCAGATGCTCGTCGACGAGGCCAAGATCGCGAGCGTGCTCCGCCACGGTTCGATCGCGCGGGTCTACGAGTTCGCACGCGCCCACGGCGAGTACTTCATCGCGATGGAGCATGTCGATGGCAAGGACATGCGCACCGTGCTCGAGCGCTGCCGCTCGAAGAAGAAACCGATTCCGCCCGAGCACGCCGCGTATATCTGCGCCGAGGTCGGAGCCGCGTTGCACGCGGCGCACTCAGCGGTCGACTCGCGAGGCCGTCCGCTGCGGATCATCCATCGCGATGTCTCGCCCTCGAACATCATCTGCAGCTACGCGGGTGAAGTGAAGCTGTGCGACTTCGGGATCGCGAAGGCCACGCTGTCGCGCGTGCAGACCAAGACCGGCGTCATCAAGGGCAAGGTCAAGTACATGAGCCCCGAGCAAGCGCTCGGCCGTAAGCTCGATCATCGCAGCGACGTGTTCTCGCTCGGCAGCTGCCTCTACGAGATGCTGACCCGCATCCCACCGTTCACCGCGACCAACGAGATGGACCTCTTGATCAAGGTCCGCGATGCGAAGTACCGCGCGGTCTCGGAGCTCCAGCCCGGGATTCCGCCCGAGCTCGAGGCGATCACCGACAAGTGCCTCACGCGTAGCCGCGCGAATCGCTACCAGACCGCCGCCGAAGTCGAAGGTGACCTGCGCGCGTTCTTGCGCAAATTCATGCCGAACTACTCGCGCAGCCATCTCGGCCGGTTCGTGCGCAAGATGTTCGCGGTCGAGATCGAGCGCGAGCTGCGGATGCTCGAAGAGTACGTGATGACCGACGAGCCGTCGGACGACGTCGGCGAGTCGCTGATGCAGCCCGACGAAGACTTCGAGCCGCCCGAGGTGCCGTTCCAGCCCAAGCCCACCTCGGTCTCGGTCGCCGCCTTGCGCGACAGCGATTTCTCGGGCGATTCGAACTTCACGACGATGCCCAAGGTCGGCCCCGACGAGCGTCGCGAGGAATCGATCGCGGAGCTCGCCCCGAGTGTCCACGACGAGAACACCAAGATCCTCACGGATCGTGGGCGTGCCACGCAGCCGGTCCGCGCGCCTCGCGGTCGCACCCAGCCTCCCCCGCCGCCCCCGCCGAAGTCACCTTCGACGGTGCGCCCGATCTTCGACGAAGATCTGCACGCCGCGCCGACGATGATCATCGACATCGGCCGGATGCGGCAGCGCGCGAAGCGCTCCTAGCGCAGCTCGATCGCGAGCCCGAGCACTTCATCCCCGGCCCTCACCGTGACCCGGGTGGTGCCGGTCGCATCGCCCTTCTGCGCCTCGACGACCACCTCGCCGGTCGGCGCATCGTGGATCCGGAACTCGCCCTTCGCATCGGCGTCGCCTTCGCCCGAGCTCGTCGCGGAGCGCACCACGACGTGCGCGTTCGCGACCCGCTGACCACGCGAATCGCGCACGATGCCACCGACGAGCGCACCGCGTGCGAGATCGATGCGGACGTCGCGCACGGTCGTCGTGCCTGCGCGCGCCGCGGCTGGGACGTCGAGCTCCTGCGCGAACGGCAAGTACCCTGGCAGCTTCACCTCGAGCTTCCAGTGGCCCTTCTCGACCGGACCCAGCTTCCAGCGCCCCGCGGCCTCGGTCGACGTCTCGATCATCGCGTTGCCTGGCCCCTTCGCGGTCAACGTGACCCCGGCGAGGGGCACGCCGCGCGAGCCATCGAGCAGCGCGCCTTCGATCGCGCCGCCGAGCGGCACGACGAGCCGCACGCGCTCGCCCGTACTCGAGGCCACCGCGTCGAGCTCGACCGCCGGATATTCGGGATGCGTGACGCGGACGCGCAGATGGCCGCGCGGCAGCATGTCGAGCGAGAACGTCCCGTCCTGGTTCGACACCCCACGCCGGCTCGCATCGCCATGGGAACCGACGAGGACCTCGAGCTGCGCACTGCCGATCGGCAGCCCCGACGCATCGGCCACGGTGCCGACGAGCATCGCATCGGCGACCTCGAGTGTGAGGTCTTCGCGATGCTCGTCGGCGGCAGCCTTGCTCGGCGGGATCGTGATCGTGCGACGAACTTCGACGTGACCGTACGCAGTCGCACGTAGCTCGATCTGCCCCGAAACGGGCCCGATCTTGTAGAGCCCATCGGCGTCGGCGAAGTTCACCGAGGGCGAGCCGACCTCGGGCTGCGCCGAGACCTCCGCGCCGATCACGGGTTGGCCGTGCTGATCGCTGACCCGGCCGACGATGAAGGTCCCTGCGGTCAGCGTGACGTCGATGTTCTGCGCGAGCTCGCCGACGTTGACAGTCACCGCCTTCGATCGACCTTCCGCGAACCCGCTCGCGACCGCGAGCACGCTGAGCTTGCCGGTCGCGAGCCCGGTGATCCGGTAGCGGCCATCGCTCGCCGTGGTCCAGATCGAGGCGCGTGCTGGATCACTCGCGAGCGGTGGCGGTTCGCCGACCGAGCCGGCACCTGCCGCGGCCGGATCGACGACCGCGGCCGCGCGCGCGATCTGGCCGCCGGGGGGAGGCAGCGGTGGAATCGGACCGACCATCACGCCGAGCTCGCCGCGCGCGATCAACTGCGGATCACTACCCATCGCGATCGTCGTGTCGAGCACGGGTGCGGCCGTGCGCCCGGAGAACCGGCGCAAGCGATCTTGATCGACCTCGGCCGAGGTCTCGACCGGGCTCGTGCCACTCGTGACCGCGCGCACGGTCGCGCCCGCGATCGGCTTGCCACTCGCATCGATCACCCGACCCTCGACGATCGCACCGCGCACGAGCGCGAGCTCCGGCACGCCCTTGCCGGCATCGAGCTCCACGCCACCGGGCGATTGATAGCCGGGGGCATACGCATCGGCGATCCAGCGACCATTCGGGACGCCCTCGATCCGGAACACGCCATCCTCGCCACTGCGTGCGTAGCGCGGCGCCTGATCGTCGCCCGAAGGTCGCAGCTCGATCGCCGCGACGAGCCCGGTGCCTTCGCCACGATCGATCACGCGACCGACAACGATCGCGCCTGCTTCGAGCCGGAGCTCGATCGGCGCGAAGGGCCCGGCACCGAGCCGGCTCACGCGAATCGTGCGCGCCGCCAGCGCGGCTTGCCACGCGTAGACCTGATAGCGACCCTCGGGCAGGTTCGGCACCGAGAACGCACCCGCGCTGTCGGTCTTGACCTCGAGCGCACCACCGATCGCATCGCCACGGATCCCGACGATCGCGTTCGCGACCGGCTTGCCGCCGTCGGTGACCGTGCCCGCGATCCCGACCTGGCGGGCGACGACGATCCGCGCCTCGTCCGACGGCACCGGCACGAACCGGACCTCGGCAGCGAGCAGGCCCGTGCCCGTGACCCGCACGCGATAGCGGCCCGGGACCAGCCCTTCGACGATGAAGTGGCCGTCCGCCGCGCTCGCGTCATGCTCGACGACCGTGGCACTGCCAGCACCTGCGTCGAGCTTGGCGGGCGGCGTGGCGCGTGGCGCGGCGGGTGAGGCGAGCGGCTTGTCGGCAACGCCCTTCTCGAGCTCGGCGCTGACGTCCGCACCCACCACGGGCAGGCCCGCGCCATCGACGACGAACCCGGTCAAGCGCGAACCATCACGCGCCCCGGGGAGGTGCGGCGGGCGGGGCGCGTGGAGCGCCGGCCCCCCCGAGCCGCTCCCACTCCCTGCGCCTCGGGATCCCGCGACGGGCGCACGCGGGCGGTGCAAGGCGAGCCAGCCGACGAGCGCGATCACGACCAGCCCGAGGCCGGCTCCGATCGCGATGCGCGCTGCCGGTGGTTTCATCGTGCAGCAAGATGTTAGTCTGACTTCGTCATGGCGAAGGCTCTGTTTGCCAATCAGCGCGAGTCGAATCGCTCCTCGACGATCGCGCTCGTCGAGGAAGTCCTCGGCGAGCTCGGTTATCCCGCGGTCGAGAGCCGGATCACCGATCCCACCGCCACGCACGCGTGGCAGATCACGAAGGGCTCCGCGACCGCACGGATCACGCTCGCGGATCGTGCCGAGTTCACGCACGTCCGGGTCTGCGCGACGGTGATGACACTCGACGCGAAGGTCGACCGGATGGCGCTGTTCAGCCACCTGCTCGATCTCAATGCGGGCATCGCGGGCGCCGCGTTCGCCACCGCTGGCGACCACGTGCTGCTCGTGGCCGAGCGCTCGACGATCGACCTCGATCGCAGTGAAGTGATGCACCTGATCCAGCACATCACGGCCTCGGCCGATGACCACGACGACGTCCTCGTCGCGCGGTTCGGCGGCTCGCTCGGCGCGAGTTAGTCAGAGCAGGGCTGGTTACTCGGACTTGGCGACGTCGCGACCGCGCGGACCTTCGTCCAACGCGATCGACGTGAGCACGTTCGGGCACAGCGTCAGCTCGGAGAAGTCACGCAGCAAGCGGCCGCGAGAATCGATCATCTTCGCGTCCGACAACGTGACGAACTCGACCGGGCCCGAGCTGGGCTGGCAAGACGCGAGGTATCCAGTGACCCGCGCTCCGGTGTCGTACTCGATCGTCACGCGATGGCTGACGAGGTCGTGCAGCTTCGAGTAATTCGGCATCTCGCGAGAGGCTATATCACGACCGCCCGGCGACTCCCACGGGTCGGCTTTATCGATTCGCGCGGTACGAGGTCGGCCCCGACCTCGGTGCCGACCCACCCCGCATCACGTGGTCGGGACGCCCGCGTCCGCCGGCCGATCTGCCTCGGGGGCCGGTGCTACGGGTGCGGGCCCGGCGGTCGGTGCCGCCGGGTGCGCCGGGGCCGCCGGTGCGGTCAGCGGGGCGGCGGTGTTGATCGCATCCGGCGCCGCGGTCTCGATCGCTGGATCCTCGATCTTCGCGTCGGGCTCGGTCGGGCCTTCGTTGTTGTCGTAGGTCTGCTTGGTATCGGGGCGCATGTCGGGCTTCGTCGCCTTCTCGATGATGGCGATCGAGTCCACACCCTCGAGCCGCTTGCGGCTCGACGCCGATTCCTTCGAGCCGAGCTTGGCGCCGCCCTCGTAGGCCGTGCGCGCCTCGTCGAGTCGATCGAGATGCTCGAGGGCGGTCCCGAGGTTATTGAACATGTATCCGGTCGCGCCGGTCCTGGTGACGGCCTCACCGAGGTGCTCCGCCGCCTCGGCGTACTTCTGGAGCTGGAGCTCGGTGTAGCCGAGGTTGTTCCATGCCCACACGTTGTCCTTGTTGATCTCGACCGCCTTCGTGAAAGCCTCGATCGCGTCGTCGTATGCGAACCGGTTGAGCTCCGCGCGGCCCTTGGTGTTCCAGGCCTGGCTCGACAGCGGTGCGAGCTTGACTGCCTTGTTCGCCGCCGCCATCGCGAGGCCACGATCGCCACTCGCGATGTAGAGCTTCGCGAGCTCGAGGTGAGGCTCCGACCGCTTCTTGTCGAGCTTGATCGCAGCCTCGAACACGAGCTTCGCGTTCGCCGTATCGCCCTTCGCGACGAACGCCTTGCCCTGCACCATCGCGTCGTCGAACTTCGTTGGCGCCACGAACGTGGCGATCGCGAGCGGCGCGGGTGTCGCGACGACCTCGGGATCGCGAACCGGTGCAGCGACCGGCGGCTTCGGAATAAACGTGCGGACGTCGACCGCACGCTCGTCGCTTCCGCACGCGGCCATCGAAAACAGCAGGGCACACCACATCGAACGCTGGAGAGACATCATCGGGATTCCTTCTTTCTCGATGAGTCGTAAGAGCATCGCGCGTGCCACGCGGATGCTCAACGGGGACGCCAAGTTGTGCGGCCGTGTGGGTGCGGAGACACGACCTACGTCGTCGGAAAACCGCACGAACTAGAACGCAGTTCGAGCGCGTTCCTACGGGCTCGCGTGCGCGCGGATCGTCACGTTCGCATCGAGCTTGCCGTGCGGAATCGGATCGCCGGCCGACAGCATCAGCGCGCCACCGACGATGACGTTGAACGGATTCTTGAAGTTCGACAGCGTGGCGGTGAGCTGGTCTTGCCCGCCTTGGGTGAACTGCATCTCCACGGTGGTGCGCGTCGTGCCCTTCGCGATCAGCGGAATCGTCCCGATCTGATGCGCGGCTGGATCATCGGGACCCATCACCGAGCTCGCAGCGACATAGACCGCGAGCGCGGGCGTGTCGTAGTCGAGCGTGTTCGCGGTGACCTCGTAGGTCACCGAGTCCACCGTGACTTGCAGGATGCTCGTCGCCGCGTCGACATTCTTGAGCTCGGGCTTTTGCGAGACCAGGTCGATCGTCTGGTGGACCGCGATCTCGAGCCCGAGGTCGCAGGTGTTCGCGATCGCATCGCAGGTGCCCGTGCAGTTCATCGGACACGCACTCGCAGCGGCGGTCGCGCACAGGATCGGCGTGTCGACACAACTCTTCGACAGGTACGAAGATGCGGCGCTCTCGCTGAGCTGCCAGCCCGACGCGTCGACGGAGAAGCGCTGCGCGGGCAGATCGAGATCATAGGTGACAGCGTTGGAGCTGATCAACCCGCACCCCGACAGTGCGACCAACCCGAACGCGTAACGGAACAACATCATAAGCAAAGACCTCAAAAACTAACGAGGTCCGAGCACTCTAGCACCCTCCCACCAAGCCACCTACTAACGTGACCCAGACGACATGTGGGCCGCGACGAGCTCTTCCGCGACGGTCCACGGATCCGTTGCTGGATCGCTCACACGCGAGGCGAGCAGCCGACTTGCGCGCTCCGCCAGGAGGGTCCTCACGAGGCTCTCGATCTGTGCGCGAGCTCTCGCCGCCGCGCGCGCCGCGGCACCTGGGCCCGTCCACGCGGTGGACCGATGCTTCTCGATCGCCGCAGCAAGCTCGGCGATGCCACTGCCGTGCGCGACCCCGCGCGTCGCGACGGTCGAGACCACCTCGACCTCGTGGGTCCGCGAGGCGCGCAGACGCAGCATGGTCCGCAGATCACCTGCGGTGCGCTCCGCACCCTCGCGATCCGACTTGTTGACGACGAGGACGTCGGCGACCTCGAGCAGGCCCGCCTTCATCGCCTGGACCTCGTCGCCGAGCCCCGGCACCGAGACCACGACGGTCGTGTGTGCCGCGTCCATCACCTCGACTTCATCTTGGCCGACGCCCACGGTTTCGATCAGGATGCGCTCGAACCCCATCGCATCGAGCACGTGCGCGGCCTCGAACGTCGAGCGCGACAAGCCCCCCAGGTGACCGCGGGTCGCGAGGCTGCGGATGAACACGCCCGGGTCGAGCGCGTGGCGTTGCATCCGCACGCGATCACCGAGTAGCGCGCCGCCCGAAAATGGAGAGCTCGGATCGATCGCGATCACGCCGACACGGTCGCCGGCCGCGCGGTAGTGCGAGATCAGCGAATCGACGAGCGACGACTTCCCGGCGCCGGGATTGCCCGTGACACCGATGATGTACGCGCGACCGGTGTGCGGCCACAGCGCCTTCACCATCGCGACCGCATCGGGCCGGCGATCATCGAGATCGCGGATCAGCCGCGCCGCGGTCGGCACGTCTCCCGCGAGGATCGCCGCGACGCTCACTCGAACCTCACTTGAACCGTTGCTCCGGCCCGGCAGGTGCGTAGATCTGGAGCGCGCGCATCGTGACCTTGCCGGTCGCCGAGTGCTTCGTGTTCGGTGGAATCTGCACGACCGAGGTCGCGGTCGTCGGGAGCATCACGCCGTTCACCGTCAGCGTGCCCTCACCGCTCGTCGCATACAGGAGCTCGGTCTCTTTCGGGTGGACGTGCTCGGCGATGATCGCGCCGGCGGGAATGGTCGCGATCGAGGCGGAGAACGGCACGCCAGGGATCGTCGTCGCGTCGACGAAGATCTCGTGCCCCGTGGCGTGAAGTGCATGTGCGGGCGTGATGATCACGGGCTTCGCGGGCGCCGCTCGCCAGGAGGTCAGCTCGGGCGTCGGCAGAGCCCCGGCCCGGGCCGCGCCCTCGGGACCGCCCGGCACCACCACGATCACGGCGTGGACGTCCCCGCTCGTCGCACGGACCTCGCGGGCGCCGCCCTCGGGCACGTACATCATCGTGTCCGCGCTGACCTTCGTCGCGGCGAGCGCCACCGAGCTCACGGTCGCATCGCCACGGAACCACCAAAGTTCTGCACGTGTTGCGGTGCGAAGCCCGGTCGTCCCGCCCGCGGCGATCGCGAGCTCGAACATCGACACGTTCGGGTTGCTCGCGTTGTTGTCGTCGAGCAACACTGCGACCGAGACCTTGCCCTGCCCCGCGAATGGCACGAGGCGGCGATCGATCACGCTCTGCCCCGCGGGTGCGGAGAACTTGAAGGGCAGCTGGATCGCCTGGCCGTACAGGGGTGGGGCCCACGGGTACGCGACCAGCACGTGCTGCACGCAGGCGGCAAGCGCCGGGCTCTTCGTCGTGTCGCGCACGAACGTGACGCGGTTCGGCGGGCCGATCTCGATCTGCGCGGCGAGCTCGCCTTCGACATCGAACCGGATCGCGGCGGCCGCTGCCCAGCATTGCTGGCTCGCGGGCGAGAGGTCGTTCATCGCCTTCTGGATCGCCGCGAGCTTCTCGTCGTCGGAGATCGCAGGTGCATCGTCCGCAGGTGCGGCGTCCCGCTGCACGACGACGACGGGCGGAGCTGGTCGCACGGTGGGTTGACCGCACGCGATCACGAGCGCTAGCGGCCAGCTGCGCATCACCGGATCAGCTGCATGTTACGGACGCTTCACCGCGAGCTTCGCGACCGTGCCGCGCGGATCTGGGAGCCGCCACGCCATCGCTTGCTTCTCCGCGCACTCCGCCCACTTGTCCTTGATCTCCGAGGAATCCGAGGAGAACCCGATCGACTGTGCCTTGCCGTGCGGCCCGACGTACAGCGTGATCGTGAGGTCGCGCGGCTTACCGTTCTTTTGATCGCACTTCTCGAGCTTGACGAGCTGACCACCGACGGCCTTGAGCGCCTGGTCCTCGGTCCACGGCAGCGACGACGCCTTCGCCGTGAAGTCGAGCGGCAGCGTGAAGTCCGCATCGCCACCGATCGGCTTGCCGAATGCCGCGGAGCGCGCGACGTCGAGCAAGCACTTCTCGATCGGCCACGCGCCGAGGTTGCTCTCGCCCATGAGCTTCACCGCGCTGACGGTGCCGTCCTTCTTGATGTCCCAGTGGATGAGGACGTGACCGCCGATCCACTTCTTGAGCTTCGGGTTTTTCATGTAGCAGGCCGACAGCTCGTCGGTGTGCGGCGAGAGCCCGGCCTCGACCGCTTCTTTCTCCATATGGCCGTGCGCGTTGATGATCGTCACGCCCTCTTCGGGCTCGGTGCTGTCCTCGATCGGAACACGCTTGGCCACCACGACCGGTGGCGCGGGGGCCGGCGTGGGGGCCGCGGGCGGTGGCGACGAGCCACAGCCCCAGCCCAGCACCGCGACGACACCGAGCAAGCGCATGATCAGTTGGCTTCCATGGCGTACGTGTACGAGGTCTCGTACGGCGCCGGCAGCGTCGGGAAGCCGGTCTCCTGGACATGCTTGGTCGCACAGTCCGTGACCGCCTTCGACTCGATGCTGGTCTTGATGACCTTCACCGATTCCGCGCTGCCATTCGTGCCGATCCGGATCTCGAAGGTGATCCGCCCGTGCGTGCCTTTCGGAATCTCCTTGTTCTCCATCGCGGTCGCGAGGCAGCGCGACACGATCATGTTGCGACGCGAGAGATCGGTCTGGACCTCGTCCATCTTCTCGGGAGGGATCATGGTGCCGTCGTTACCCGGTGTCGGGTGTGGCGTGTTGTCGACCATCGGCGTCGTCGGTTCGGTCGAGGTGTCCGCCTGCTTGTGATGGCAACCGAACCACAGTGCCGCACTGAGAACGAAATATTTACCCATGATCTTCATCCACCTTTTCGCGAGACAGCCCGTGTTAACCAGACGCTTCGCGGCGCTCTACTTGCCCGTGAAGTTCGCTTTGCGCCGCGGCTTCTCGAGGAACGCCGCCATGCCTTCTTTTTGATCGGCAGTCGCGAAGCAACCTGCGAAGGACTTCTGCTCCGCGGCGAGCGCGGCTTCGAGCGACAGCGACTGGCCCTCGTGGACGAGGCGCTTGACCTCGGCGACCGCGTGCGGCCCGTTCGCGGAGATCCGCTCCGCGACGGCCGTGACCTTCGCCATCAGCTCGGCGGCCGGAAACACCGCATCAGCGAGGCCGATGCGCAGCGCTTCTTGCGCGTTGACCGTGTCGCCAGTCATGGCGAGCTCCTTGGCCTTCGCGACGCCGACCCGACGCGCGAGCCGCTGGGTGCCGCCGAGGCCTGGAATCACGCCGAGCTTCACCTCGGGCTGGCCGAACTGCGCGTTGTCGCTCGCGTAGATGAAGTCGCAACACAGGGCGAGCTCGCAACCGCCGCCGAAAGCGAAGCCATTGACCGCCGCGATCCACGGCTTCTTCGAAGCCTCGATCGTCGTGCCGACCTTGGCGCCGGCGATCACGAACGTCGACGCTTCCTCGCGGGTCTTGCTCTGCATCTCGGCGATATCGGCGCCGGCGACGAACGCCTTGGTACCGGCACCGGTGATCGCGACGACGCGAACGGACTCGTCCGCCTCGAGCTCGATCGCGAGCGCGACGAGCTCGGCCATCACCTGGCTCGACAGCGCATTGAGCGCCTTCTCGCGATCGATGGTCACGATCGCGAGGGTTCCCTGCTTCTCGAACCGCAGCGTCTCGTAACTCGTCTTGTCGCTCATACAGCTTTCCTTTGACCCTGCGGGTTGTACTCGTAGAAGCCGTGGCCGACCTTCCGGCCGAGCCAACCCGCCGCGACGTACTGGCGGAGCAACGGGCACGGACGATATTTGTCGTCGCCGAGCTCGCGATGGAGCACTTCGGCGATCGCGAGGCACGTGTCGAGGCCGATGAGGTCGGCGAGCTCGAGCGGTCCCATCGGGTGGTTGAGGCCGAGGCGACAACCCGTGTCGATGTCGCTCGCGGTACCGAGCCCCTCGTAGAGGCCGTAGCACGCCTCGTTGAGCAACGGGATGAGCATGCGGTTGACGATGAAGCCCGGGATGTCACGTGCGCCGATCGTGGTCTTGCCGAAGCGCTGTGCGAGCGCGGTGACCGTCTCGTTCGTGGCGTCCGAGGTCGGCAGACCACGCACGATCTCGACGAGCTTCATCAGCGGCACCGGGTTCATGAAGTGCATGCCGATCACTCGATCGGGACGACCGGACGCCGCGGCGATCTTCGTGATCGAGATCGACGACGTGTTCGACGCGAGGATCGCATCGTCCTTGCAGATCTCGCCGAGGCTCTTGAAGATCGCGAGCTTGATCTCCTCTTTCTCGGGTGCAGCTTCGACAACGACATCGCAGTTCGCGAGGTCACGATGCGTCGCGCCGTGTTTGAGATGGCTCATCGTCGCGTCGCGCGCGCTGGCCTCCATCTTGCCTTTCTCGACGAGCCGATCGAGCTGCTTCCTGATCTTCGCGACGCCATCTTTCGCAAAATCCGGAGCTGCATCGACGATGATCACGTCGACGCCGGCCTGCGCTGCGACCTGCGCGATGCCCTGCCCCATCTGCCCGGCTCCGACGACGCCGAGCGTGGATACGACTCTCGGTTCAGCCATCACGCGCGCTCCACGAGGAGCGCGATGCCCTCACCGCCACCGATGCACAGCGACGCGCCGCCAGTCTTCACGTTCTTGTCCGCCATGGCATGGACGAGCGTGACGAGGAGGCGCGCGCCCGAGGCGCCGATCGGGTGACCGAGCGCGACCGCGCCGCCGTGGATGTTGACCTTCTTGGGGTCGATGCCGAGGAGCTGGTTGTTCGCGATCGACACGACCGCGAACGCCTCGTTGATCTCCCACAGGCCGACGTCCTTCGCGTCCCACTTCGCCTTCGCGAGCGCGTTCTGAATGGCCGGCGCTGGCGCGGTGGTGAACCACTCGGGCGCCTGCGCGTGATAGCCCCACGCCACGAGCTTCGCGAGGACCTTGAGGCCGCGCTTCTTCGCTTCGTCGCCCGACATCAGCACGAGCGCCGCGGCGCCATCGTTGAGCGACGACGCGTTCCCGGCGGTGACCGTACCGTCCTTCTGGAACGAGGCGCGCAGCGACGGCAGCTTCTCGATCGCGCCCTTGCCCGGCTCTTCGTCCTCGGTGACCGAGACAGTGCCCTTCTTGCCGGCGACTTCGACCGGCACGATCTCGGCTTTGAACGCGCCGGCCTTCTGCGCTTCGAGCGAGCGCTTGTAGCTCTCGGCCGCGTACTCGTCTTGCGCCCCGCGGGAGATGCCCTTCTCCTTCGCACACAGCTCGGCGCAGTTGCCCATGTGCTGGTTGTTGTAGGGATCCCAGAGCCCGTCCGTGATCATCGTGTCAGCGGTCTCGAGCGCGCCCATCTTCACGCCACCGCGCAGGCCCTTGACCACGTGCGGTGCGTTCGACATCGACTCCTGGCCACCCGCCACGCCGATCTCGATCTCGCCGGCCGCGATCGCGCGCGCGACGCCGAGCACGGCCTCGAGACCCGAGCCGCAGACCTTGTTGACGGTGACGCACGGGACGCTGTTCGGCAGACCGGCGAACAGCGCGGCCTGGCGCGCGGGCGCTTGACCGACCGCAGCTTGCAGTACCTCGCCCATGTGGACGAGCTGGACATCTTCAGGTTTGATTCCCGCGCGCTCGACCGCGGCCTTGATCGCGATCGCGCCTAGCTTCGGGGCGGGCAGCGAGCTGAGGGAACCGAGAAAGCTTCCAATAGCGGTGCGGGCCGCACCGACGATGACAACGTCGCGCATGAGGAGGGCTTACCGCTCTTCGAGGAGACCCGTCAACCTCACCCGATGGGAGTGCAGAACCGGCCTCTTCAAACAAACAAATGCTTGATATTTCAACGATGTTGGCGTGCGCGCTCGACGATTCGTGGTAGCGCGCCGAGCACCGCCTCGATCTCTTCGCGCGTGGTGTCGCGACCGAGCGAGAACCGCACGGCTTCGCGCGCCCGAACGGAGGGCAGCCCGAGCCCGAGCAACACCGGCGACGGCTCGATGCTGCCGCTCGTGCACGCGGCGCCGGTCGAGGCGCTGATGCCCGCGAGATCGAGCGCGATCACGATCGATTCGCCGAGGGCGCCCTCGAATGCGGCGTTGATCGTGCCGCCCGTCCGCCCGCGCTCCGCGCCATGGATCCGTGCGCCGAGCTCGGTCAGGCCACGCTCGAGCAACGCACCGAGCTCGGCGACCGCGGGCCAGCGCGCGAGGTCGACCGCGGCCGCGGCCGCGCCAAATCCAACGATGCCGAGCGTGTTCTCGGTCCCCGGCCGACGGCCGCGCTCTTGATGCCCCGCCTCGACGAGCGGCAGCGCTCGGTCGCCGCCTTCGTCGACGAGCAGCGCACCGATGCCTTGTGGACCGCCGAGCTTGTGTGCAGAGACCGCGATCGCGTCGGCGTGGATCGTCGAGAGCGCGAGCTTGGTCGTCGCTTGCACGGCATCGACGTGGACCAGGACGCCGCGCTCGCGCAGCGCGGCGTCGAAGGCGCGACGCTCGATGGTGCCGAGCTCGTGGTTGACCGCCGCGAACGCGGCGACCCCGAGCGGTCGAGGATCGTCGAGCGTGGTCACCTCCCAGCCCTGTACCCGCAACGCGTCGACCGCGCCGCGCAACGAAGGATGTTCGATGGGGGTGGTCGCGATCACGCGGGGCCGCCCGCGGGTCTCCGCCAGCCGGGCGAGCGCCAGCACGCCGAGCTGGTTGGCTTCGGTTCCGCCGCTCGTGAAGATGACCTGGTCGATCGGGCGGTCGGCCAGGCTGGCGACCTGGGCCCGCGCCACGGCGATCCGGGAGCGCATCCGCCGACCTTCCTCGTGGATCGAGGACGGGTTACCGAGCCCGCTCATAGCTTCGGTCATGGCGGTACGGGCGGCCGGCGCTAGAGGGCTGGTCGCGTTGTAGTCGAGGTAGATCCGCCGCTGCGTTGACATTGAAGTGCCGGTGTCGACATATGATTGCACGAACGTGGCCGATGACGCGGGGGCGCTCCTGGTTCGATCGGGGCTGGTAACCTCCAGTGCCCTGGACAGTGCGCGCGCGCACGCGATCGAGGTCGGAGGCACGATCGGCGAGCAGCTCGTCGCGGATGGCACCGTCACCGACGAGCTCCTGACCGACTTCTACAAGACGCGGTTGCTCGTCCCGCAGGTCAACCCGAACACGCTCGCGCGGCTGTCCGCGAAGGTCGTCGCGGTGATTCCGAGCGACATGGCAATCGAGCTGCGCGTGATTCCGGTCTCGCTCGATCCAGAGAACAACCTGACCGTCGCGATGAGCGATCCGTCCGATCGCCATGCTGTCGACGAGATCGCATTCTTCACTGGCGCCTACGTCGTGCGTGCGGTCGCGACCCAGATGCAGATCGCGTGGTGCCTCGCGCACTACTACGGGCACATCACCACGCTCGGGCAGCGGCTGCTGACTCCCGAAGCCTCGGCGACGCCGGTCTCGGCACCGCGCGCCCGCCAACGCGGCATCACCGGCGAGGTCGAGGCGATGCGCCATCGCGGGCTCGTGCCCGGCGAGACGCCGTTGGCCCCCGACCTCAGTACGGGCGAGATCAAGCATCCACGCCCCCGCAGCATCTCGGGCGAGATTCGCCAGCCGCGCGCGCAATCGGTGCACCCGCCGATGCCCGATGACTCCGGGCCGGTGATCATGATGGAGCCCGACGACACCGCGGGTGAGAGCGGTCCCGAGATCGCCGAATCGCCCACGCTCACCCGAACGCGCACGCCCGAGGGCGATACCGATCGTGCCGCGCGGCCCGCACCGAAGCGCAAGCGACCTGCCGAACCCGATCCGCCGGAGCTCGCCGCCCGTGCGGGTGAGGTCGATCTCAAGAGTGGTGCGGACCGCGAGATTGGTTCGGGTCCGAGCATCGTGATCGATGACGGCTTGTCGCTCGATCGCGTGCCCGAGATGCGAGAACAGCGCGAGCTCAGCGGCGAGCTCGACATCGGGGGGCTGCGTGAGGTCTCGGGCGAGATCCGGATCGCCCCACGCGATCCAGCGACGAGCCGCGCCGATATCGCGGTGTCGCAGAGCGACGACGACAGCGCCCCCGTGATGATCCACGAGTCGCTGCGGCCCGCGCGCATCGAGGACGAACCCTCGGCACCGATCCTGCTCGACCGTAAACGGCCGAGCGATCCTCCCCCGATGGCGACGGCGACGGCGACGGCGGCAAACGGCAACGACGGCAACGACGACAGCAACAACGACAACGACGACGGCGAGATCGTCGAGCTCGCCGCGAAGAAGACGATCCCGATCGCGGTCGTGGCGCAACCGGCCCCCGCCCCGATCACACCGTCGAAGCGACCCGAGCGTCGCACCGAGGTCGGGCTCGCGGTCGCCGGCGTGCCGCGCGCCCATCGCGACACTGTCGAGGGCGTCCCTTCTCAGCTCGACGACGATCCGACCGGCGAGCATCGGCTCGCCGCCGCGATCGATCGCGCGATCGACGGTGACCCGACGCGCGTCGACACGCTGATCGCGCCTGCCGACGATGACGCGAGCTCCGACGAGATCGCTGCTCCGCCCGCGCCGGTTCACGATCTCGACACCAGCCCGATCGCATCACCGCCGACCAAGCTCGGAGCGACGCCCGTGCCTCCACCGAGCGGGCGCGTCGAGCTCTCGAACGTCCAGCGCGCGCCGTCCTCGCACGAGGACGAAGAGGACGAGGCGGAACCCGGCGACGTGCGCGGCGGCAAACCGACGATCGTGATGCAGGCGATCCGTGAGACGCCCGACGACGACAACGTCAACGACAACGACGACGAGACCTGGGGCGCGCCCGGCACCACGATCCCGCCGCCGTTCCTGGGCGCGATTCCCGGCATCGTCGAGAAACGCTTCGGCGTCATCCCCATCGCGGATCTCGATTCCGCGCCGTTGATGGTCGCGCCGCCCTCGCCGCCCGAGCATCGCGCGCACACCAACACCGAGGCCGGCATCGCGCGTGCGCTCGAGCAAGCGACGATTCGCGTGCTCGATCTCATTCGCGACCTCGGAATTGCCGTGGATCGCGACGAGGTCGTCGCCGTGATGATCGCGCACCTCGCCGAGACGCACCGCCGCGCCGGATTCTTCGCGGTACGCAGCAACGAGCTATCGCTGTTCTCGATCACCCCGAACGTCGTGCCGCTGCCGACCGCCACCGTGCGCCTCGATCGGCCATCGACGCTCGCCGATATCGTCGGCACGCGGCTGCCATATCGCGGACCGATGCACGACGACACCAGCCGGATGTTCCTGCAAGCGATCCTCGGCGTCTGCCCGCCCGAGATCCTGCTTGTCCCGATCACGGTGCGCGAGCGCGTCGTCGGCTTGATCTTCGGCGAGCACCGCATGCGCCACACCTTCGACGACCAGCTCGCGCTCGCGAGCCGCGCAGCCGGCGATGCGCTCGAGCGCATCCTCAAGGCGAAGCGCGGCTAAGCGCTAACTGCCGCGCAGCAGCTTTTCGTACTGGCGGGTGCGGCGCTCGGCACTGTCCTTGAGCGCCGCCCACAGCGCGGGATAGGCGCCTGCGAGCTCGAACAGCGCGTGCGGTGGTAGCGACAGCACGTCGCTATCGGTGACCGCGACGATGTTTGCCGGCGCCGGCGTGCGCGAGAGCAGTGCGGCTTCGCCGATGAAGTGTCCGGCTTCGATCGTATCGAGCGCCACGTAGGAACCCTGGGTGCCGAGTGGGCGATCGTGGCGAACCTCGAGCTGGCCACGGACGACGAGGATCAAGGGATGCCCGGTCTCGCCCAACCGGATCACCGTGGTGCCGGCGGTGACGCTGCGCGCGATGCAGCGCGCGAGCGCTGCGTCACGACGCGGTCGAGGCAGCGAGACGAAGAACGCGTTCGCGATCGGCGCGGTCGCGACCTTCTCGAGCGGCATGGTCAGATCCTCGTCCTCCGAGGCTCGCCCACCGGGGCGCGTCACGTTGCCCGCCCAATCAGGAATGGGGGTCGGCGCGTCGTCGTCGTCGTCGAGATCGACGTGCTCGACCGGCACCGTCGGCGGTGGTCGCGACACGCGATCGATCTCGAGGGCCGAGAGCCGCACGTGTTGGCGCGTCTCGAGCGCCTGAGCCAGGTCCAGCGCCGGCGCCGAGCTCGTGATCATGCCGGAGATCCGACGCGCAGCCTGTGCGAGACCTGCGGTGCCGGGCTCGCTCGGTGGCCGCGCGTTCGGGCCCGGACGGGTCTCGATATTCTCGTCGAGATCCTCGATCGGGACCAACAGCTTCGCCGAGGTCGGATCCGCGATGTGATACGGCAGCGGATTCGGCAACGGCGTTTCGGTCTCGAACGTCCCCGACTTGCGCACCGCCAGGCTCGGAGACATCGCGCGGGGTGCCGCGCCCCGCGTGCCGGCAGGTGACGGCACGATCTTCACGATCGGTCGCTTGATGTCGATCGGGCTCGTGGCGTCGTCGGACTCCGTATCGGGATCGAGCTGCGGCGCGAGGGCTTCGAGCACCGGATCCCGTGGTGCGTCGCCGACCTCGGAGAACTCGACGTCGACGCCGTCTTCCTCGAACTGCGCGGGCATCGCGGGCATGACAGGCATGGCCGGCATGCGCGACTCGAGGTCCTTCACGAGCGCGTGGATCGCGATGTCATCGGGCGCGAGCTCGAGGATGCTCTTGCACACCGCGAGTGCTTGCTGCGCTCTGCCCTGCGATCGATATGCGATCGCGACCTTGCGGTAGTGCTCGACCGCCGCGTCGGCGCGATCGGCTTCTCTCAACTTGCCAGCGACGGTCACCCGCAACGGCAGGTTGTCGGGCTCCCGCTCGAGGCGTTGCTCGAGCTCGCGGAGCGACGACGTCACGACGGCGTGAGGGACACCTGGGCCTTGAAGCTCATCGCCGGCGAGTTGGTCGGCAGGACCCACTTGGCGGCGATGGTCTTCATGCACGTGTCGAACGTCGAATCGATCAGGGGCGAGAACGACGAGTCTTTGTACGCGCCCGAGGCGCCGAAGCTCGCCGAGACCGTCATCGTGACGGTCTTGGCTTGCAGGCCGGTGTTCTTCTTGAGCGCCTGCTCGTAGCACTTCTGGATCGCGCCACGCGACTTGGCGACCAGATCGAGGAATTCCTTCGACGCGGCCGCCGCGACCTTCGAATCGATCGGCGGTGGTGGTGCGCCTTGCGCGCCCGGCTTGACGGTCAGCGCGTTGCCTTCGATCACGACCGTGATCTCGCCACCGCTGCCTTGCGTCTTGCGCGCGACGTCGGCCTCGTCTTGCATCGCTTTGATCAGCTTGTCCTTCTCCTCGCCATTCTTGCGGCATGCCTCGAGATCCGAAGCAGTTTGAGGATCGGGGACGATCTTCGTTTCACCCTTACATGCAGCAAGGGCGAGTGACAGGACGATCAAGATTTGGCGCTTCATGACTCAGTCGTCTTTGTTCTTGGTCTGCGGTGCTACGGGTACCGAATGAAGCATGCCGGGCCGCTCGATGAAATCTCGAACGACTCGCCCGCCTACAACGTGCTCTACGACGACACGCTCCACTCTCGATCCGTCCATGTGATTATACAGAGCTGTCGCGCCCCGAGGGCCTGGCATGGTCGCAAACCCACTGCCGATCTGTGGGCCCGAATCGGCCACGAGCTCGCGAACGAGGACGTTCGGGCCCTGCGTACAGCGCCCGAAACAGCTCTGCCAGGCGACCTCGGTGGTCTCCCGTCCCTGATTCGCCTCGAGCGCGGTGTGAAACAGCGTTTGAAGAGCGCTCGATCCTTTGCGGTCACCGCACTCCGGCCCGCGGCAGATCACGATCTTGAAGCGCCGCGGCGGCAAGCCAGGATCATAGCAGCCTTACTCTAATCGAGGGCGAGCGCGTCGCGAATCACCGCGACGAGGTCCGGCTTGGTGCGTGGATCCGCCGCGACCTGGCGCAGGAGCTCGCGCTCGCCGGGGCCCCCGTGGGTCTCGAGCGCGACCACGATCGCCCTGCCCCACGCGACGTCGGTACCGAGATCATCGTCGGCGTGATAGAGCAGCAAATGCGAGCCGAGTGCCGGGCGCTCCTTGCCACCGCCGATCGCCGCCATCGCATCGATCACGAACACCAGATCCGCGACCTGGGTCGTCGGTGCGTCGAGATGGCTCTGGAGCGCCGCGAGCGTCGTGGCGACCGCAGCCGGATCGAGCTTCGCGCCGCCGAGGCCCGCGATCGCACGCGCGACCGGACCGAGGGCGAGCGGCGTGGTCTGCAGCAGGAAGTCGTCGTGGGTCGCGAGCTGCTCGGCGAGCACCGACAGGCTGGCCGGATCCTTGCGAGCGACGAGCAGATCGACGACGACGTCCTTGAGCT
Source organism: Kofleriaceae bacterium (assembly GCA_025357755.1). Lineage (GTDB taxonomy): Bacteria > Myxococcota_A > Polyangia > Haliangiales > Haliangiaceae > JABFXX01. The sequence continues at coordinate 30,347 of JANXOP010000138.1, forward strand.
TCTGCGGCGCGCGCGCATCCGCGAGGACGCCGAGCAGTTCCTTGGTGACCTCGCCACCGGGTCGTTGCGCGAGTGCCTGGACCGCGAGCTCCTTCACGCGATCGAAGCGCGCATCGTGATCGCGCGCGATCGACACCAGCGCCGCGACGGTCTCGACGCGCTCGCCTTGCGCAGGCGGTGACCAACCATCGGCATCGAACGTTGCACCGAGCACCGGCGCGGTGGTGCCGATATTCTTCTGCAACCGCACGCCGCCATTCTTCGGATCGAGGGCAACGAGCTCGCCGGTCGACGACATCGCGAGGATCGCCGCGCCGCTGTGCTCGCTCGCGACGAGCTCGACCCGCGGATGCGAGTACGCCCACGTGAGCGTCCCCTTCAGATCGAAGCCGAACACGTAGCGGAAGTAGTGCACCGCGTAGCCGTCGTCGGCGAGCTTCATCCCGCCGGTCGTCGAATACAAGATGCGCGAGCGATCCGCCGCGGTGTAGGCGAGCTGGACCGGATCGTACGCATCGCGACCGTAGGTCGTGTGGTCGAGCTGCGGCGGCACCAGGACCTGGGCGTAGCTCGAATTCGCCCGCGTGCCCGACGAGCTCTTCGCGTCGAGCTCGAACAGGCCCTGCTTCGAGCCGTAGTACGCGGCGCGGCTCGTGGTGCGGACCACCGAGATTTGCTCGTCGATCCCGCGGATGCGCGCGAGCGGCTTGCCGGTCTTGCCGTCGATGATCGACAGCCACTGCGCGTTGTACGGCGCGTAGACCACGCCTCCGTGTGCCGCCGGTGTGCCGAGCACGCCGTCGGCATCGGCCTTCCACAACTGCTTACCGGAGCTGCCGTCGTAGGCCGCGAGCCACCAGGTGTGCGCGTCCTCCTTCCACACCAGGTATGCGCGGTCACCATCGGCCGAGGCGCCGACGAACTCGCCCGGCACGCTGGTGGTCCACTTCACGGCGCCGGTCTGTTGATCACGCGCGACGAGCTGCTTGGCCTCGAGCTCGACGACGAAGTTGCCGCCGACCCAGATCCGCGATTGGACCTCGGCGTCCTGCTTCCACAGGATCGACGATGCCGCGAGATCGTACGCCACGATCGTCTTCTTGGCGCCTGCGCCGGCTTCGAGGACGAACACCCGCGGCACGTGCGCGGTATTTAACGGCGAGGCCTGCGCCGGCAGCTGGCGCTGCGCGAGCGCGGCGGACAACGCGTCTCGATCGTTGTCGGGTGCGGTGAGATGAAACACCGCGTTGCCGCCGCATGCGGCGATCAGTACGAGCAATGCGACGCGTCTCACTTCGCACCTCCCGAGAGCCGCGCTTCGACGACCTTCTCGGCCTCGGCACGCGACGGACGCGGCGGGTTCTTCGGCGTAGCATCGAGGTAGTCGGTCAGCGCGTTGACCGCCGACTGATCGGTGATCTTCGCGATCGCGCGAACGACCTCGACACGCTCGGTATCGGGCCCGAAATCAGGGCGCCGCAACACGAGGCCGAGGCACAGCGCGAGCGCCGGATCCGGCACCTTGCCGAGCTGATCGCCGATCTTGCGCACGAGGGCGGCGTCGGCCATCGCGGCGAGCGCACGCGCTGCCGATTCCTCGCCGCGCGCGAGCAGTGCGAGCAGTGGTTCGATCGCCTCGCGCATGCGCCCCTTCGAGGCGGCATCCGCTGCGGCGTTGCGGACGACGCCGGCCGTATCGTGAAGGCCTTGCACGACGACCGCGTGCGCCGCCGGATCCGGATACTTCGCGAGGGCGGCGATCGCGGTGCCACGCACCGACGGATTGTGGTGACCGGCGTAGCGCTTCAACGACGCCACGTCGGGCGGCGCGGGATGCTTCGCCAGGGCGAGCAAGGCCTCGACCGCCACCGGCCTACGCAGCCCGAACGCGAGGCCATCGAGCAACGCCTCGTGCGCGGCTGGATCCGCCAGCTCGCCGAGCGCCGCGGCCGCCTTCGCCGCCGCTTCTTCATCAGCTCCAGAGAGTGCGAGCGCGAGCGAATCGATCTCGGCCTTGGCCTTGTCGGCCTTCGTGATCGCTGCCGGTTTCGGCGCCGCACTCGCCACACTCGCGCACGCACACGCGAGCGAGAGCACCCACATCTTGATCCGGCTCACCGTCATTACCGTCGTGGTAACCCAGAATCCGGCCGCGGTTCAACTCCGGGGATTCCGAGTGGGCTACAACCACGAGCGTGGATCCTGCCGTTCTGCCGATCCTGACCTGTCCTCGCTGTCACACGCCGCATCCGTTCGCGGATCTGCGGCTGCCTCGCTGCAAGAGCTGCGGGCTCGAGCCCAACCGCGACACGCCCGGAGTGCTCGACCTCATCGATCTCGAGGGCGAGCCCAGCGCGCCGACCGCCGAGCAGCGATTCATGGAGAGCGACCTCGTCGCGCGCGTGTACGAGCGGTTGTGGCGCCCCGCCTTCGTGCGCATGTTCGCGGGCAAGGGCGCCGGCGCAGCGGTCGGTGGCATCTCCGGCGAGCTATACATCCACAAGCACAGCCTCAGCCTCGATGATCGTCCCGGGCCTTGGCTCGATCTATCGTGCGGCCCCGGGGTGTTCGTGCGCGCACTCGCGGCGGCGGCGCCCGGGCAGCTCGTGGTCGGGCTCGATCTCTCGCGCGCGATGCTCGAGGTCGCGGCGCAACGCACGGGCGGCTACACGAATGCGGTGCTCGTCCGCGCGGACGCGCACGCCCTGCCCTTCGCCGATGGCTCTTTCGGTGGCGTGAACAACGCGGGCGCGCTCCACGCGTACGACGATCCCGAGCTCGTGTTCCGCGAGATCCGGCGCGTGTTGCGCTCGGGCGGGATCTACGTCGGCTCGACGTTCGCCGAGGCGCCATCGCTGCTCGGCCGGCTCGCGGCTCGTGCTGCGGGCATTCGACGGTTCGAGCCGGGCGAGCTGCGCGCGTGGTTGCAGCGCATCGGCTTCTCCGACTTCGAAGAAGTGAAGCTCGGCGGCGCGTTCGTGTTTCGGGTGCGCCGGCCTTAGAACGTCGCGCCGACCAGCGTCAGGGCGAGGCCCTTTTGCGGCGCGAGGCGCGGATCGAGGGGCTTGAGCGCGAGGCCATCGACGGCCCACCGGCCGCTCGAGCTCCGACCGAGCATCGCGGCGGGCGCGTCGTCGTCCTCCTTCTTCTTGCGCGAGTTGACGTCGAGGCCGACGTCCATGTCGCGCGTCAGATAGAAGCCGAGCCACGTGCCGCCGATCAAGCCGACCGACGACAATGCCCCGACGACGCGCTCGTCGGCATCGGAGTGTGGATCGTAGATCGCGGCGTAGAGCAGGAACGGCACCGCACCGCCGGCAAGCGCGAGCCCCGCGACGCGCGACATCCGGCGCGGCGTGGTGTTCGTCATCGGTGCGACGACGTAGCCGGTGACCAGGCCCGCGGCGGCGCCGAGGATCGAGTTGACCGCGTATGCTTCGCGCTGCGCGGGCTGCATCAACATGCCGACCGTGAGGCCGCCGAGCGTGCCGACCCCTGCGAACGTGTCGATCAGCGTGACATCGCCCTCGGTGAACTGATGATCCTTGGCGAACCCGATCGTGCCGAGCGTGCCGAGCGTCGCGCCGATCGTGCTGCCGACCATGACCCCGGCACCGGTGACCTTGCCGCCATTGCCGCCCTCGACGCTCGCGGCAAACATGCCGCCGATCACGCCACCCCACAGGTTGCCCGCGCCGAGGGTGAGGACCTGCGCGTTGTCGGCATCCACCTTGCGCGCCACTTCTGGTGCGATGAGGGCGCCCACCGCGGCGAGCGGCAGGCCGAACAGCACCGCGCCTCCAGCTTGGCTGTTCGGTGTGACGAGGGCGCCGATCATGCCGCCGAGGCTGCCGCCGAACAACGCGCCGTGGGTCATCGCGGCGGCCTTGTACGGGCGACCGAGATCCGCGGGCGGCATCGCTGGGTCGGTCGCCAGAGGCTCCGTGATCGGGACGACGACGGTCGGCGCGTCGAGGATGGGCGCGGTCGGCTCGAGGATGCCGAGCGCGGCGTTCGACGCCTTGATGATCGCCTTCGCGCGTGCCGCGGACGGTCCGTTCGGCGCCTTGACCAGCGCCTCGACCGCGAGCTGCTTGGCATCGAGATAGATCTTCGCCTCGAACAATTCCTGCGCGCGCGTGACGAGCGATGCGGCGACTTGATCCGTGAGTTGCGGATCCTGATTCGCGAGCGGCGCGAGCGGCGCGGGCGGCGCGTACGGGTCGACAGGCTGCGCGTGTGCGGACGCGGCTAGCACCGCGACGAGGCTCGGAACCAACCAACGCGCCATCTCCCTATGAGGTACCACCCGGCGCACCACCGTTCAATCAAACCCGCGAGATGCCAGCTGATATGCGCCAGATCACGATCGGGTCGGCGGCAGCGGAGCCACCGGAGCCACCGGAGCCACCGGCAGCGGCTCCTTCCAGCGCTTGCGATAGAAGTACATGAAGATGACCTGGATTGCCGAGAGCAGCGGCACCGCGAGCAGCGCGCCGACGAGCCCGTAGCTCGCTTCGCCCAGGAACAGCGCGAAGATCACGAGCACCGGATGGATCTTCGCGGCGGTGCCGATGATCTTCGGGTTGAGCACGTTCGCTTCGATCAGGTGGATGCCGGTGATCCACAGGATCATCACGACCCCGCGGAACACGTCGACGCCGGAGTCTCCCGAGACCAGCGCGACCACCACGATCGGGATCGATGACAGGATCGATCCGAAGATCGGGATCAGGCTCATCATGCCCGCGACGATCGACAGGATCAGCGAGTACTTCACGCCGAAGATCGTGAGCCCGACCAGCGTGAGGCATGCGTTGATCACGCAGATCACGAGCTGGCCCCGGATCACGCCGGACAGGCCGCGGTTGATGCCGCTGATGATCACGTCGTAGTCGTCGCGCGTGTTCGAAGGAAACAGGCCGCGCAAGAACGCGTGGACCTTCTCGACATCGATCAGGATGAACGCCGCGATCATCAGCGTGAAGAAGAACGCGAAGATGCCGCGTACAAACCCCGTGAGGATGTCCTGGAGGACGCGCACCACGTCGTTCGCCTTGCTCTGCATGCCGACGAGCGACTTCTTGACGTAGAGCCGCAGCTTGTCCTCGAGCGTGAGCGGCTCCATGCGCTCCTCGACCGCGGCGATGTGATAGCCGCCATCCGTCGTCGGCTTGATGTCGATGCCGTTCTGCGCGAGCTGGAGCGCGAACCGGCCATCGGGCAACGGCGTCATCGTGAACGCGGTGCCCGGTGGCATCGGTACCTCGGGCACGATCGGTTGGACTTCTTCGACCGGCTTCGCGGGCTGTAGCGAAGGAAACCGATGCTCGAGCCAGTGCGCCAGCTGTGGCGTGTACTCCTCGTTGATCCGCTTGTAGAGGCCTGGCGCTTCCTTGCCGAGCCGCGCGACATCTCGCGACATGCGCGGCACGAGCAGGAACAAGAAGCCCGCCACCGCGGCGATGAAGACGATGTAGCACATGATGATCGCGAGCCCGCGCGGCATCCGGCGCGTGCCGTTCGAGCGCACGGTCATGCGCTGGACGACCGGCGCGAGGATGTAGGCGATCAGGCCGGCGAACACGAAACGCAGCAGCACCTCGCGACCGACGATCGCGATCACGATCACGAACACGACGAACGCCCAGCGACCGAGGAACCTCAGCACCGAGCCCCGCGAGTCGCCGAACCAGGTGTCACGCGTTCGGCGCGTATCCGCGATCGTCTGCAGCGGCTGCGTGATCTTGTCGACCGGCCCAGAATCGGGTGGGCCAGGTGGATCCACGGGCGTCATCGAGTGGCAGATATACCAGAGGAGCTACGGATTGCGACGGACGCGGTTCGAGAACCAGCCACCGACGCGACCGAGCAACGATCGCCGCGTGCCGGCTTCACGCAGCTCCTCGTCGGATAGCCCGGGATCGAGCGAGGCCGAGGGGAGCGATGAATCCGGCGCGAGACCGAGCAGGCCGTTGGTGTGGGCGGTGCGAGCGAGCTCGCGGCGCTCGCGGGACGCCACGAACGGCGGCTCGACGCCGGTCTCCATGCGGAGGGTGCCCCAGCGCCGGCACTGCCCGCAGCGCCAGCTGAACGGACCCGGACGGTTGCCACAATTCGCGCACTGCCAGCGGCCACGCAGCGCCCACGCGAGGGCGCCGCGCTCGCCCACAAAGCCCTCGAGCGCGAGCTTGATCGCGGTCGCATCATCGCCGACGAGCGCGGCGCGCGCCGTGGCGACCCGTGCGGCGAGCGCATCGGGGAACCGCGTCGTGAGGTCGCCCGCAGGATCGGTTCCGGCGGGCGCGAGCTGGGCGCGGATCAGCGCGATCTCGAGCCGCGGTCCGGTCGTTTCTTCGATCTCGGTGAGCGTCGCGAGCACGCGATCCGAGACCGTGCCGGTCGGTCGC
>JANXOP010000315.1 GCA_025357755.1 Kofleriaceae bacterium
ATCACGCCGATCACGAGGACGATGTCGGCGACGTTGAACGTCGGCCACACCATGAACTTCAAGTCCCACGACACGAAGTCGGTGACCATGCCGGTGTAGATGCGATCGATCAGGTTGCCCACGGCGCCACCCGCCACCAGCGCGAGCGCCCAGTGCAGGATCCGCTGATCGTTGCGCGACTTCTTCAGCATCACGACCATGCCGATCACCGCGCCGACGCCGACGACCGACAACAGGATCCGACCGACCGCGAGGCTACCGAACAGGCCGAACGCCGAGCCGGGGTTCATCGACAGGCGCCAGGTCCAGAACCCTTTGATCACGTCGACGGCGTCGCCGTAGCAGTGCACGTGATGGCTGCCATCGGGCAACCAGTCGACTGGCAAAGGTGGCTTGCAGTCGCCACTGACTGCGTGGCCGAGCGTGGGGAGCGAGGCGCGCGCCCAGATCTTGGATCCTTGATCCGCGATCAACGAGAGCACACCGACGATCGCGAACAGCCACCACTTCGCGGCTGCGCTACGCGTGGTCACCGGTGCAGGTTGAACTTCGTCGCCAGGGGCCATCGCTCAGGACTTTCCACCGGCGAGGGCAGCCGCGCAACGTTCGCAAACGTCGTTCGGTGCGATCGCGAGGTGATCGTAGTGCTTCCAGCACCGATCGCACTTCGGTCCCGGGTGCGCGACCACGTCGACCGAGCCCGGAGACCCTTCCTCATCGGCGAGCGCGACGCTCGACGTGATGAACAGATCGGCAAGCTCGGCCTCGTGCTTGCCGAGCACCGCGCGGTCGGCAGCATTCGCGTGCAGCGTCACCGCGGCATCGCTGGACTTGTTCTTTTGCGCGCGGAAGGGCTCGAGCGCCTTCGTGACGCGCTCGCGCCACGCCTTGAGCGTCTCGAAGTCCTTCGCGAGCGAATCCTCGCTGCCGGGCGGGGCCGCGGCTTGCGGAAACAGCGCCATGTGGACGCTCTGCGGATCGCCGGTACGCTTGGGCATGTAGCGCCAGACATCCTCGGCAGTGAACGCGAGGATCGGCGCCGCCAGCGTCGTGATCGCGCGCAAGCACTCGTACTGGACGAGCTGCGCGGCGCGACGACGCTTGCTCTCGACCGGATCGAGATAGAGCCGGTCCTTGGTGACGTCGCCATAGAACGCCGAAAGCTCGACGGTCACGAAATCGACGAGCAAGCGATGCACGACGTGCAGCTCGTAGTTGTCGTAGGCAGCCTTCGCCTTCGCGACCAATTCGTCGACGCGCGCGAGCATGTAGCGATCGGTCGCGAGATCGACGATCGCGCGATCGTGCTTGTCGGGCTCGAAGTCCTTGAGGTTGCCGAGGAGGAACCGCGTGGTGTTGCGGAGCTTGCGATACCACTCGGCGAGGCCGCCCTTGCCGTCCTTGCCGTAGAGGATGGTCTGCGAGTACGGCATGTCGCCGCGGAACTCGACCGACGCGACCCACAGCCGGAACATCTCGGCCCCCGACTTCGCGATGATGTCGTCGGGTGGGACGTAGCTGACCTTCTTGCCCTCGGCCTTGGCCTTTTCGATCGCGCTCTTCGAGTATTCCTTGCCATGCTCGTCGAGCACGAAGCCGTGCGTGATCACCTGCTTGTAAGGTGCGCGGCCCATCACGCCGACGCCAGCGAGCAGCGAGCTGTGAAACCAGCCGCGATGTTGATCTGAACCTTCGAGGTAGAGATCGATCTTCTGGAAGTCGGCGCCGTCTCGCGCGCGACCCTCCATCGCGAGCCACGACACGCCGGACTCGAACCAGACATCGACGATGTCCTTCTCGCGCTCGAGCTTGTCAGCGCCTGCACCGCACTTCTTGCAGGTCGTGCCGGGCGGCACGAGGTCGACCACCGATCGGTTCCACCACGCATCGGCGCCCTCGGTCTCGAAGATGTTCGCGATGTGATCCATCACGTCGCCATCGGCGAGCTCGCCCTTGCACAGCGTGCAGTAGAACGCCGGAATCGGCGTGCCCCACAGCCGCTGGCGCGAGAGCACCCAGTCGGGTCGGTTCTGGATCATCGCGTAGATCCGGTTCTCGCCCCACTCCGGGACCCAGCGCGTGCTCTGGATCTGCTGGAGAGCATGCGTGCGGAGCTCGTCGTGATCGATCTCGATGAACCACTGCGGCGTCGCGCGGTAGACGATCGGGTTCTTGCAGCGCCAGCAGTGCTGATAGCTGTGGCGCAGCTTGTCGGTGACGGGGTTCAAGAGGAACCCGGTCTTCGCCAGGTGCTCGACGATGATCGGGTTCGCCTCCTTGGTGGACTTGCCGGTCAGGACGATCGGTTCGCCAACGCCATCGAGCGGCTCGAGCGCGATGCCCGGGATGTAGCGTGCGTAGTCGTCGATCGGCGCGTATGCCGGCAAGCCGTGCTTCTCGCCGGTCACGTAATCCTCGGCACCGTGGCCCGGTGCGGTGTGGACCAGGCCGGTGCCGGCTTCGTCGGTGACGTAGTCGGCGAACCACATCCGCCAGTCCTGATCGCGGACTTGCTTGGTCAGAAACGGATGCGTGTAGCGCTTGCCCTCGAGCGTCGCCATCTGCGCGGGCGAGATCTCGGTCGCGCCCTCGAGCGAGATGTTCGTCGCCGCCGCGAACTTCTCCGCGAGGTCCTTGCCGACGATCAGACTCTCACCATGATGTTGCACCGCGAGATACGTGAACCGCGGGTTCGCGACGATCGCGAGGTTCGCGGGCAGCGTCCACGGGGTGGTCGTCCAGATCACCAGCGCCGCGGGCTTGCCCAGGTATCCATCGACGAGCGGGAACCGCACGTAGACCGAGGGCGACGTGTGATCGTGATACTCGATCTCGGCCTCGGCGAGTGCGGTCCGATCGACCGGGCACCACGAGACCGGCTTGTCCTTGCGATACAAGAAGCCGTCGCGCGTGAACTTCGCGAGCGCGCGCGCGATCGCCGCTTCGTACGACTTGTCGAGCGTGAGGTACGGGTGGTCCCAGTCGCCTAGCACGCCGAGCCGCTTGAACTCGGCCTTCTGGATCTCGACGAACTTGAGCGCGTAGTCGCGGCAGGCCTCGCGGATCTGCGCGGGCGTCATCGTCTCTTTTTTGCCCTTGAGCTCGCGCTCGACGGCGAGCTCGATGGGCAGGCCGTGGGTATCCCAGCCCGGCACGTACGGCGTTCGGAAGCCCGCCATCGTGCGCGACTTGATGACGATGTCCTTGAGGATCTTGTTGAGGATGTGACCGTAGTGGATGTGCCCGTTCGAATAGGGAGGGCCATCGTGGAGCACGAACAGCGGCGCATTCACGCGCGCCTCCTGGATCTTCTCGTAGAGCTTGGCTTCATCCCACTCGCGCAGAATCTGGGGTTCGCGCGTCGCGAGATCTCCTCGCATCGGGAAGGCCGTCTCCGGCAAGATCACGGTCTCTTTGTACTTGGACTCTACCTTCGGCTCGGGCACAGGACGCGGACCATACAACGTCGTAGACTGGTGCGCATGGGTGACGAGACGCCGACGAAGCGCGCATCGTGGGACGAGTACTTCATGAGCATCGCGCAGGTGGTCGCCACGCGATCGACCTGCCCGCGCAAGTTCGTGGGATCGGTGCTGGTTCGTAACCGGACCATCCTGTCGACCGGCTACAACGGATCGATCCGCGGCATGCCGCACTGCTCGGACGTCGGCCACATGATGGAGGAAGGCCACTGCGTGGCGACCATTCATGCCGAGGCGAACGCCATCATCCAGGCCGCCAAGAACGGCGTGATGATCGAGGGCTCGACCTGCTACGTTACGGCGAGCCCGTGCTGGTCCTGCTTCAAGCAGCTGGCAAATGCCGGCGTCAACCGGATCTGCTTCGGCGAGTTCTATCGCGACGAGCGGATCTTCGACGTCGCCAAGAAGATCGAGATCGAGCTCGTCCACACCGGCCTGCCCGGAGTGGCCCTCCCTGCCCTCCCGCCGCAGGGCCGGAAGTAGCCATTACACTTTGAGCTCCAAGTACCTGAGAGTACGTGCGGGTAGGCGAAGATCCTTCAGTCGATTTCTCGACTCGATTCTTGTGATCGATCTCCTGATCGACCTAGCCTCGACGTCCATGCGACGGATAGGTGTCCTCGTCGCGGCAGTGCTCTTGAGCACTGGCGTGGTCTCTGCTGGTCCTCAGAAGTCGTCGTCCGCGACCACTTCCAAGGCGAAGTCTTCGGCTAAGTCCAAGCACCGCGTCGCGGTGTTTAGCGGCCACAACGCGTCCAAAACGACCCTTCGGACCGAACCGCTCGAGAAGCCCTCCGGGCACGTCTCGCTGCGGGCCGAGAACCTGGGCGAAGAAGTCGACGTCAACATCTACAAGAAGGATGGAACGTTCGACGAGGGCTCGCTCGCGAAGCTCGATGACATGTTCCGCTGCGCTCGCACCGGCGAGGTCCGCGCGGTCCGCCGCGAGCTCTACGAGCAGCTCTCTCGGATCAACGACCACTTCGAGGGCAAGCAGATCTACCTCGTCTCGGGCTTCCGCTTCGCGGAGCGCAACTCGAGCCGCCACTACCACGCATCGGCGATGGACATCCGGATCCCCGGCGTGTCGATCAACGAGATGTACGCGTTCGCGGGCTCGCTCGATGCGGGCAACATGGGCCTCGGCATCTACCCGACCAGCCAGTTCATCCACGTCGATTTCCGCGCGCCGGGCGAGCCGAGCTATCGCTGGACCGATTACTCGGGTCACGGTGGTGGAGGCCATTCCAAGAAGGCTTCCAAGAAGCCGACCGGCCGCACGCAACCTGCACGTAAGCCTACGTCGTAGGGGCTCTGATCCAGATCTGACGGTCCCGCGGCCAGCGGCGTCGCAGGATCGGCGCGAGCGCGATCGCCGTGGAGCCGAGCGCGAGCCCGGCCGCGATGTCGACGGCCCAGTGGTGGCGCAGATAGATCACCGAGATCCACAGCGACACGACGAGCACCGTGACGATCCGGCCCCAGAGCTTCGGATGGTTCGGGAACACGGCCTCGGAGTAGCGCACCGAGTAGTACAGCGTGATCAACGCGAGGCTGCAGTGCAGCGATGGAAACGCCGAGCGCATCCGCAGCGGATCGGCGCTATCGAAGGCGCCCTGCTGGAGCTCGAACAAGCCGAAGTAGGAGTGCAGCTGCGGCGGTTGAAAGCCGCCGTGCAGCAGGGGCTCATAGTAGCGCGGCGGTCCCGCGGGAAAGCACAGGAACAGCAGGAACCCGAGGCCGAGTTGGAGGATCACGGCCGTCGAGACCAGCTTGAAGTCCGCACGGCGCTTGCGCACCGACAAGGCGGTCGCGAGCACCATCGGCGTGATGAAGTACAAGCCATACGCGAGCGACATGTAATCGGTGAGCAGCGGCGTCGAGTGGCTCGACAGCCAGACCGACGGCTCGACGCCGAAGATCGCGAGGTCCGCGCGATACAGCGAATCGTCGATCGTCGTCGAGCGGATGATGCCGGTGTAGGTCTCGAGGTTCTGGAACAACCACATGATGAGGATCACGGGCCCCCAATCGACGAGGACCTCGCGCGCGATCGTGGTGAGATCGCCTGCGCGGAGCTCGCGGCGCACGACGCGCCAGAGCACGCGCAGCGCGATCAACCCCGCGCCGATACCGGCGGAGATCACGATCGGGCCTTCCTTCCAGCGGAACGTGCCGCCGTAGATCACGAGCAGCACGACGAGGGTCGCGAGGAACGCGATCACGAGTCCAAAATCGGGCCCGATCCACGCGAGCGCTCGCGTGATCGGAGGACGGCGACGAAGCTCGCCGAGGATCACGTGTGCCTCGCGAGCACGTGACGGTAGTAGAGCGATTGCATTTACGACTCCAGAAAGTGACGAGCGGTGAGGTTGCGTGCGATCGGCGCGAGCGCTGCGCCCAGCGCGATCGCCAGCGGGGTGAGCAGCGTCGCGCTGCCGGCGAGGACGACGAGCTCCGTCGCGGTCGCGGTGATCGCGAGGGAGGGTGCCGCGAAGGTGACGAGCGAGATGTACGAAGCCGCGGTCGCGACATCGAGGCAGCGCCCGGCGACGATGATCGCGGCGATGGCGAAGGCCGCGGGTGTATGCACCGGCACGAGTAGCAGCATGCCGACCGCGAGCACGAGGGAGAGCGCCCGTACGAGCTTGGCGAACCGAGGGCCCACGAGCTCGAGCGCGTCGCGCCCGAGCGTGACCATGACGAGCTCGCGCGTGATGACGTACATCGCCACCAGCTCGGACGAGCGGAACAACAGCACGAACAGCACCTGATCGGCGCGCTTCGCGACCAGATCGAGGGCGTCCGAAATCGCGAGCGTGCACGCGGTGAGCAGCAACGTGCGCGACGACACGTGCCGGGTACCTCGCGAGGTGATGCGGGTCGCGAGCGCGAGGTTGAGGAGCGCCAGCCCCGGAACGACGACCGCGAGCGCTGCCGTGTGCAGTGCCGTCGCGAGCACGAGGCCGATGACCACGCCGAGGCAGGCCGTGACCGCCACGGCCGTGAGCACCAGCGTGCGCCGTGCCGTGCGCGCGGCCTCCGGCAGGAGCCGTACCAGCGCGCGATCGAGCCCGACCAGCGAGAGTTGCGCACCGACCCCGACCGCGATCCAGAACAGCGCCGCATGCTCGGCGGCTTGCGCACCCGCGCTCCGCCACACGAACAACAACGCCGCGGGGCGAGCGAACCGGCCGAGCATCGCGAGGCCGACCAGCCTCACGAGCCACCCTGCGGCGCGCCGCCGAGTACGAGCCGCCATTCGAGGACGAGCCCCGCGATCACGGTCGGGATGATCTGGATCGCATGATAGGTCACCGCGAACCCGAGCGCCGGAGCGGGCGCGACGCCGAAGATCGCGAGCCCCGCGAGCGCACCGGCCTCGTGCACGCCGACCTGGGCCGGCGTGGTCGGCACCATGATCGCGACGTTGATCGCGATCAACACGACGAGCACACCGGAGAGCGGGACCGAGATCGCGAACGCGTGCAGTACGAGCTCGACGAGCGCGATGTCGAGCAGCCACGCGGCGACCAGCGCGCCAACCGCCAGGGTCAGCCCGAGTGGATGCCGGAGGACATCCAGGGCGGCGAAGAATGGCGTCACGCGCGATCCCTCACGCGGCCATCGCCGTACGACCAACGCGAGCGCACCGACCACCGCGATGCTCGCGAACCCGGCGATCACGACGGCGATCCGGATCCACCGCGGCAGCCCGGGCATCACCGCGATCGGCGCCATCACGATGAACATCGCGACGCCGTCGAGCAGCTTCTCGGTCACCGCGACGACCGCGGTCTCGGTCACGGGCACGTGATCGGACTTCTTCAGCAACCACACGCGCAGCGCCTCACCCGCGCGTACGGGCGCGAGCGCCGAACCAGCGAACGCCGCGATCGTGAAGCGAAACAACCGGCGCGTCGCGATCTCGCGATGTGGCGCGAAGATCACCCGCCAGCACAGCGCCTTGCACCACATCGCCGCGAACGGGATCGCGATGCCGGCGGCGAGTGGCCACCAGGTAGCGCGTGCGAACGCAGCGCGGAGTTGCGCACCATCGAGATGACGCACGAAGAGCCACGCGAGCCCCCCGACGCCGACCAGGATGGCGGCGCGAAGTACCGTTCGTCGGGTCATCAGCCGTGCTTGCTTGCGATCGCCGCGGTGTACGTCTCGCGTACCGCCGCGGCGACGTGATCCCAACCGAACTGGATCGCGTGACGACGGTTGTGCTCACCCTCGCGGACGAGTTGAATGCGGTCGGTCTCGATCACGCGTACGAGCGCGAGCTCGAGTGCGAGGGCCTTACCCGGCGGGACGAGCTGGGTGCGCGTGCCCCGCACGACATCGCGATAGCCATCGATATCGGAGCACACGACCGGCTTGCCCGAGGCCATCGCTTCGAGCAGCACGATGCCGAACGACTCTTGCCCCGTCGCGGGCGCCACGAATGCATCGCACTCGCGATAGAATTCGGTCAAGGCGTGGAGGCCGACCGCGCCGTGCACGCGCAGGCCCTCGAGATCCGGAATCGGGAACGCGCCGGTATCACCGACCATGTCGAGCTCGACCTCGAGCCCACGCGCGCGCAATCCGCGAAACGCCTCGATCGCGACCCGCGCACCTTTGCGTTCGTCGGCGAGGCGGCCGACGAACAACAACCGAAACGGGCCGGGCCGCCGTCCCACGCGCGGCGTGAAGACATCGGTCGCGACTCCGTTCGGGATCACGTCGAGCGAGCGGCTCCACGCATCGCGCGCGTACTTCGCGGCCGAGGGGCTCACCGCGATCGCGCGCTGGAACCACGGAAACACCGTCGCACCGAAAGCCTTGCGAGCGAGACGCAGGCCCCTGCCCTCGTGCTCGGCATACGCGTGAAAGGTCGCGACATGAGGCACGTCGCGCGTCGCCCATACGGTCCAGTACGCGAGCGCCGGCTGCAGCGGCTCGTGAATATGAACGACGTCGAACGTTTGCTCGGCGAAGTAGCTCCGGATCTTGGTCGGCGAGACGAAGATGCCGAGCTGATTATCCGAGCCGTTCGCGGGCACGTTCGCGATGCCGCTGAACGTCACCGCATCGGCGCGCGCTGCCGACGAGGGCCCGATCAACGTGACCTCGTCCCCGCCGCGGCGCAGGGCGCGTGCGAGGTGCTCGGCGTGATGTTTGACGCCACCGGGGCGCGCTAGATCGTACGTCACGACCATGCCGATCCGGAGAGGACGTGCGCGACGCGTCAGAGGGAACGCGAGCGTTTCGCGATCCTGGGCAAGAGCCACCATGCGAGGTCACTCAGCAAATCGCTTGCCACCTCGTGAACCAATGTGAACGCCGCATTGCGCGTGTCGTACTCGGTGACTGCCTGTCGACTCGACAGCGGGGCTGCCGGATTTCCGGCCTGCCGGATTTCCGACTTCGCCCGACGCATCAGCACCTCTCCGTTTCGCAGGAGAACAGGAGGTCGCAGAAGGAGAGGAACCGGGCTGCCCGAGTTGGGATGGGTCCGTGGCGACTGTCAGTCCGTCGACTGACAGACGCTGCCGGCTTCTGGCTTGCCGGATCTGGGTTTCTCGATCGCGGAGCGGCGATCTCGCGCGGGACCTACGCGCGGGCGCGCGGCGACTTCTTGGTCGCGACCACGGTGGTCTCGGTGCGCGCGGCTTCGGCGAGCAGCTCGGCTGCGTGGGCCCTCGCTTTCGAGGTCGCGTGCCCACCGAGCATGCGCGCGAGCTCGTCCTTGCGCGCCGTGCCCGACAGTCGACGGACGTGGGTCTCGGTGCGCCCCTCGATCTCGGCCTTCTCGACATGGAAGTGGTGATCCGCGTACGCCGCGATCTGCGGCAAGTGGGTCACGCACAACACCTGACGATGATCGGCGACGGCGCGGATCTGCACGCCGACGACCTGCGCGGTGGCGCCACCGATCCCGGCATCGACTTCATCGAACACGTACGTCGCGACCTCATCGGCGCTGCGCAGCGCGAGCTTGAGCGCGAGCATGATGCGCGACAGCTCACCGCCCGAGGCGATCTTCGCGAGCGGTCGCTGGTCTTCGCCTTTGTTCGACGCGAGCACCAGCTCGATCCGATCGGCGCCGGTGGGGCCGAGCGCGCGCGGCTCGACGACGACGAACAACTTTGCCGCCGCCATGCCTAGCTCGGCGAGCGAGGCGCCGACTTCCTTCTCGAGCCGCTTGGCGGACTTGGTGCGGAGCTTGGTGAGCCCGGTCGCGACGGATCGCGCGGCGGCTTCCGCGGCCGCGCGCGCGGCATGGGCCTCGACGAGCGAGACATCGTGGCTGGTGAGCTGGGTGAGCTCGGTGCGCAGCTCGGTCGCCTTCGCGATCACCTCGGCGAGACCGTTCGCCGCGCCGTGCTTGCGCACGAGGCGACGGATCAATGCGATACGCTCGTCGACCCACGAGAGCCGCTCGGGATCGCCTTCGAGCTTGTCGGCGTACGCGCGCAGCTGATCGCTCGCGTCGTCGAGGAGCGATTCGATCTCGGCGAGCTGACGCGCGATCGGCTCGAGCGTTGGATCGGTGCGCAGGCCGCGCTCGATCTCGCGATGGGCCGAGGCGACGAGGTCACGAGCCGCCGAATCGCCGGAGTAGAGCTTCACCTCGGCGAGTCGCGCCGCCGATTGGAGGAGATCGACCGAGGCGAGGCGCACCCGCTCGAGCTCGAGCGAAGCATCTTCGCCGGTCGCAAGGTTCGCGCCATCGAGCTCCTCGAGCTGGAACTCGAGATAATCGATCCGCGCATCGCGCTCGCGCGCATCGCCGCTCAACGCACGCACCGCTTCGTCTGTTTCGCGCAGCACCTCCCACGCGGCTTGCATCGCGGTGGCTTCGCCGACCGAGCTCCCGAACAGATCGAGGATCTCGAGGTGCCGCGCCGGATCGACGAGGCCTTGATGTTGATGTTGACCCGAAAGATCGACGAGCAGCGCGCCGAGCTCGCCGAGGCGGGCGGCGGTGGTCAGCGCACCGTTGACGTAGCAGCGCCCTCTCCCGCCGCGCGCGATCACGCGGCGAATGAACACCTCACTGCCTTCGTTCGGCAGGCCCGCGCCTTCGAGCACGCTCGCGACGCGCGCGCGAAGATCGTCTGGAACTTCGACGGTCGCCTCGACGACCGCTTCGTCGGTGCCGGTACGCGGGATATCGGCGGACGCGCGCCCGCCACGCAAAAGGTTCACGGCCTCGACGATGAGCGACTTGCCCGCACCGGTCTCGCCGGTGAGTGCGTTCATGCCTGGACCGAGCTCGATCTCGACGTCCGACAGGATCGCGAAGTTGGTCGCGCGCAGATGCTTCAACATGACAACGAACCTTTCAGAGATGGATCAGCGCGCGCCCTTATCGGTGCGCACGCCCCAATGGAGCTTGTCCCGCATGACATCGAAGAAGCTCTGCTGCGATGCGAACAACAGGAGCGGTTGTTGGGACTCGGTCATCTCGACGAGATCGCCCGGTAAGAACGACGTGGCCCACTGACCGTCGACGGTGAGGATCACGCCGCGCGCATCGGCTGCGAGTTGCAGGCGCAGCGTCGAGCGCGCACCGATCACGAGCGGGCGGTTGGTCAGGGCGTGCGCGCAGATCGGCGTGATCGTCATCGCCGCCTGGCCTGGCACGACGATCGGTCCGCCCGCGGCCATGTTGTACGCGGTCGATCCCGTCGGGGTCGCGATGATCAAGCCATCGGCGCGATACGCGGCGATCAGCTGGCCATCGCAGTACGCCTCGACGTCGATCAAGCGCGCCATCGCGCCTTGATGGATCACCGCATCGTTCAACGCGTGACGCGTGACGGGCTCGGCACCCGCGCGCTTGTACGTGACCGCGAGCCGCATCCGCGGCGAGCACTTCAGCTTGCCGGCGATCGCCTCGGCGAGGCCTTCTTTGGCCTCGGCCGGTGAAAATCCCGCCAAGAACCCGAGCTGACCGAGATTTATCCCCAGGACCGGCCGACCTAAATCTGCAACCAGCCGGGCCGCTCGCAAGATGGTGCCATCGCCGCCCAAACAGACCACGAGGTCACATTCGGAGCCGAAATTCTCCTCCGGGACGATCTGCGCGCCGGCGGGCGAAACCTGATCTTCCGTCGTGACGACAGCTACATGGCCTTCTTTGAGGACCCACGGGACGAGGTCCTCTAATAAGACACCGGCCTGGGTTTTATCCGGCTTGAGAATGAAGCCAACGCGCACTCAAAGGTGGTACCACAGCCCGGTGACACTGAACGCACAGTCAGGTCACTTGCGCGACCGTCTTGACAGCGCTTTCGCAACCTTCTAGAAGATCCGCTCTTTCGAAAGCCCCGATATGACGATGATGCAGAAGAGCTTCTGGCTCACCAAGGAAGCGGGCGAAGCCCAGCGCGAATGGTACGTGGTTGACGCCACGGGCCAGACCCTCGGCCGCCTCGCCTCGAAGATCGCAATGGTTCTTCGCGGCAAGCACAAACCGACCTACACGCCGAACGTCGACATGGGCGACTTCGTGATCGTGTTGAACTCGGGCGCAGTGAAGCTCACGGGCACCAAGCCCGACAAGAAGCTCTACCGCCACCACACGCTCTTCCCGGGCGGAATTCGGACTCGTGTTGCCAAGGAAGTTCTCGCGAACGATCCCGAGCACGCGATCTACGAGGCTGTCTGGGGAATGATGCCGAAGGGCCCACTCGGCCGCCGCGTCATCAAGAAAATGAAGATGTACAAGGGTGGCGAGCACGAGCACGCCGCTCAGCAGCCGCGCGTGCTGGAGATCAAGAACTAATGGCAACTGCAGCTCCGAAGACGTACGCCACTGGCCGCCGCAAGACCGCGATCGCTCGCGTCTGGCTGACCTCGGGCGAAGGTAAGTTCACGATCAACGATCGCAGCGACGAGGATTACTTCTCGCGCCCGACCGCACGCATGGTGATTCGCCAGGCGCTCGAAGAAGTCACCCTGCTCGCGAACTACAACGTGATCGCGACCGTCGTCGGTGGTGGCATGTCTTCGCAGGCAGGCGCTATCCGTCACGGCATCACGCGCGCGTTGATGAAGATCGACTCGGACCTCCGTCCGAAGCTGAAGGCCGCTGGGTACGTGACCCGCGACCCGCGTAAGAAGGAGCGTAAGAAGTACGGCCAGAAGGCCGCTCGCGCTCGCTTCCAGTTCAGCAAGCGCTAGACGAGGCTATAAGCGGTGTAGAAACGGGCGGATCGAAGATCCCAGTGTTAGGCTGGGGCCGCCCGAATGTCACATCTCGGCCGCTACGAGATCCTGCAGCGCCTCGCGCGCGGGAGTGTCGCGGATGTGCTCCTTGCCCGATCGAGTGGGCTCGAGGGGTTTCAGCGTCACGTCGTGATCAAGCAGATCCGAGCCGAGCACGCGGTCGATGCACGGTTCGTTGCTGCGTTCCTCGACGAGGCACGCATCGGCGCGGCGCTGCACCATCACAACATCGTCCAGGTCTTCGACATCGACGAAGCACAGGGCGGCTACTTCTTCGCGATGGAGTACGTCCACGGCGAGGACCTCCGTCGCGTGCTCGCGAAGGTCTGCGCGACCGATCTGCTGGTTCCGATCGAGCAGGTCGTGGCGGTCGGTGCGGCGGCAGCAGCGGGCCTGCACCACGCGCACGAGTACCACGGGCCCGATCGCAAGCCGCTCGATCTCGTCCATCGCGACGTCTCGCCGAGCAACATCCTGATCGGCTACGACGGCAGCGTGAAGCTCGTCGACTTCGGGCTCGCGAAGCCCGCCCTCACGAGTCAGAACACACGCGCGGGTGCGCTCGGCAAAGCGCCGTACATGTCGCCCGAGCTGTGCGTGGGCAAGCGCCTCGATCGACGCAGCGACATCTTCGCGCTCGGCACGGTGCTCTACGAGCTCGCGACGGCGCGGCGCTTGTTCAAGGGCACGAACGACTACCAGACCATGGCGATGATCGTCGAAGCCGAGGTCCCGGCACCGTCGACGATTCGCGCCGACATCCCGCGCCAGCTCGACGAGATCATCATGCGCTGCCTCGCGAAGGCTCCCGAGGCTCGTTACCAGACCGCGTACGATCTACGAAACGCGCTGGAGACCCTCGCGATCGATCACGAGCTCCGTACGAGCGCGAAATCGGTCGCCGACTATCTCGCGAAGCTCTTCGGCGCGCGCGTCGAGCCGTGGCACCTCGAGCACGGTAAGCCCGAGGAAGCGGTCGACGTCGATTTCGATTCGCGCCGTGGCGTGCTCGCGACGCCGGCGAAGGGGACCGAGCTCGTCTTGGCACTCACGCCCGAGGCACCGATCGCGCTCGCGCACGATGTCGCGTTGCAACCCGATCACGGCGGGTTCGACGAGAACCCGACGCGGATCGATCTGCCACCGGAGACCGACGAGACGGTGACGATGCGACCGGCCGAGCCGATCCTACCGCCACGACCGGAGCCAAGAACGGCGCCAAGAACGGCGCCACGACCGGCGCCAGCGATCGAGCGCGTTGATGACGAGGACGACGAGGACGACGAGGACGACAGCGACTCCGCGCAAACGCTCGATGGCTCGCAGCGCGCGATCCTCGGCGACGCGACGACGACCACGGCGCAACCGATCGTCGACGAGTTGCTCGCGACCGGCGAGCAGACAAAGCTCCGCACCGCGGGCCACGTGCTCGCGACCGCACAAGCGGTCACGCTCAACGACACGATCGAACAGGCGTTCGGATCGCGAACAGGGCTGACCACCGAAGCACGCACGCTCGAAGATGCGTTCCCCGCTGGCGAAGCTGCGACCATCAAGGATCCGCCGAAGCGGGTCGTGCCGGTGATCAAACCTCGCGCGCCGATCACGGCTCCGGTCGGGCCCGCGCTCGCGCCACTGGTCGACGACGCCACCACCGTTCAGCCGCCCCTGTTCACGCCGCCCGAGCCGATGATCTACGCCGCGGCGCCGCCGGACTACCGCCCAGCGTCGCAGTCCACCCCGTCGGCTAGCGCCTCGATCCAGCTGCCGCCGCTCAAGCGCTGGGGCTTGGTCGGTGCGGTGCTGTTGATCCCGCTCGTGATCGGCCTGCTCGCCCACGCGTGTCACGCCGACGATCACGATCATCCGCCCATCTCGTCGGGTCCGTAGTGCGGTTCCGCGCGCCCATCTTCGTCAAGCTGCTCGGCGCGCTTGTCTTACCCGTCGTGATCTTGTTCACGCTGTTCGCGGTCGTCGCATACGAAGTCAGCCGCCACGATCTCGACGAGGAGCTCGGCCGTCGACTGACCGCGATCGCGGCGAGTGCGGCGACCCAGGTCCGCGGCAAGTACCTCGCCGAAGCCGCTCCCGGCGACGAGACTGCGCGCGCCTATCAGAACGTGCAGAAGAAGCTCGAGCTGGTATCGCAAGCCACGGGTGCGCGGCTGTTCGTTCTCGACAAGCGCTTCGACGCGCGCGCCGACACCTCCAAGGATGCCGCGATAGGCATGCACTACTATCGCGCCGAGCTCGATCGTAGCGAGCTCGCGCAGGTGTTCGGCGCCGGGGCCTCGCGCTCCTCCGTCACCTTCGAAGGCAACGACCACATCACCTACAAGACCGGCTACGCACCGGTGCGCGCCTCGGAGACCGAGCCCGAGATCGTGCTCGCGCTCGGCGCGCAAGCACCCGCCTCGTACTTCTCGCGCCTCTCGGATCTGCGCACCCGGCTGTTCGCGTGGGGGGCCGGCCTCGCCGCGGTCAGCGTGCTGGCGGCCGTACTCGCGACGTTCTTGATCACGCTCAATGTCCGCCGCCTCGCCGCGGCGGCCGAGCGGATCGGCGCTGGCGATCTGCACGCCCCGGTCTCGATCAAGACCCGCGACGAGCTCGGTCTGCTCGGCGACACGATGGACCGAATGCGGATCCAGCTCGCCGAACGCGACGCGAAGATGCAGCAGATGCTCGCGGGCATCGCGCACGAGGTCCGCAATCCGCTCGCCGGCATGACGTTGTTCGCCGGTATCTTGCGCGAAGAGATCGAGCCCGGCGACGAGCGCCGCGGTCACGTCGACAAGATCCAGCGCGAGCTCGACTACCTCGAGCGGGTCGTCAACGACTTCCTCGAGTACGCGCGCCGGCCCAAGCCCGAGCTTGCCACGGTCGAGATCGACGAGCTGTTCGCCGAGGTGATCCAGCTCGCGCCCTCCGAGCTCGCGGTCGCCGCTCAGATCGACATACCGAGTGTGCGCGCCGATCGCGGCCAGCTCCGCCGCGCACTCCTCAACCTCACGCGCAATGCGATCCAGGCCGCGACCGCCGCCGGCAACTCCGGCCCGGGCAATGTCCGGCTCGCCGCGATGAAGGCCGGCGATACGGTCGAGATCTCGGTGTGGAACCGCGGGCGCGAGATTCCGCCCGAGACCTCCGGCAGGCTGTTCGAGCCGTTCTTCACGACCCGCGAGAAAGGCACCGGCCTCGGTCTCGCGTTCGTTCGCGACATCGCGGCCGACCACGTCGGCAAGGTCACCGTGACGAGCGCCGATGGCGAGACCACGTTCGTGATCAGCTTGCCGGCGTGACGACGGAACGCGCTGGCGAAGATCACGGCGGCCTGTCAGGAGATCACGAACGACGACGAAGTCGTTGCGAAGTCCGACGATTTCGGCGGCGGGCGTCGTTTCGCGAGGAGCTAAAGCAAAGACGAGGCCGGTTGGTTGGCCGCGCAACCTCGCGATTTAGCTCGACGAGCTGCGACGTGTCCGTGATACGTCAGATCGTGGCCACGATCCTCATCATCGACGACAACGAGACGGTGCGCGAAGGACTCGCGCACGTGGTCAAGAAGCTCGGCCACGAGGCGGTGATCACCGCGAGCGGGCAAGCCGGCATCGAGGCGTTCAAGAAGAAGTCCGCCGACTTCGTGATCACGGATCTCAAGATGGAGGGCACGACCGGCGTCGACGTGCTCAAGCAGATCTCGGCGATCGATCGCGACGTACCGATCATGATCATCACCGGGTTCGGTACGGTCGAGACCGCGGTCGAGGCGATGAAGCTCGGCGCGTTCGACTTCGTGACCAAGCCGATCCAGACCGAGGTCGTCAAGCTCAAGGTCATGCGCGCGATCGAGCTCGTTGCCGAGCGCCGCCTGCTCCGCAAGGCCGATGCGCAGGTCGAGTACTTGCGTGGCGAGAGCGAGGGCAAGTTTGCCGAGATGGTCGGTGGGGGCGAGAAGATGGCGGTCGTGCGCCGGACGGTCGAGAAGGTCGCGGTCAGCGACACGGTGGTGTTCATCGCCGGCGAGAGCGGCACGGGCAAGGAGCTGGTCGCGCACGCGATCCATCGCCTGAGCAAGCGCGCGAAGGGGCCCTTCATCAAGGTCAACTGCGGTGCGCTGACCGAGACCCTGCTCGAGAGCGAATTGTTCGGCCACGAGAAGGGCGCATTCACGGGCGCGATCAAGCAGAAGCTCGGTCGGTTCGAGCTCGCTGATGGCGGCACGCTGTTCCTCGACGAGGTTGGCGACGTGCCACCTTCGATGCAGGTCAAGCTCTTGCGTGCGCTGCAGGAACAAGAGTTCGAGCGCGTCGGTGGCGAAGCGCCGATCAAGGTCGACGTCCGCGTGATCTCGGCGACGAACAAACCGCTCGAGGTCGAGATCGCGGCCGGCCGGTTCCGCGAGGACTTGTTCTACCGCCTGCACGTGTTGCCGGTGAAGTTGCCGCCGCTACGCGAGCGCCGCGAGGATATTCCGCAGCTCGTCGCGCACTTCATCGCGAAGCTCGGCCCGAAAACCAACCCGCGCGTCCGCACGATCAGCGACGCCGCGCTCGGAAGGATCATGGCGTACCACTGGCCGGGCAACGTGCGCGAGCTCGAGAACGCGATCGAGCAGGCGCTGGTGTTCGCCGAAGGTGAAGAGCTCACGCCAGTCGCGCTGCCGCAGTTTCTCCAGGGCGGCAACGAAGAGGATCGGCTCGACGTGCCACGCGAGATGTCGCTGCCCGAGATCCTCGATGACCTCGAGCGCCAGCTGATCTTGAAGGCCTACGCGAAGGCGAGCCAGGTCAAGACCGAGACCGCGCGCTTGCTCGGGATCAAGACCTCGGCGCTGTACTACAAGCTCGAGAAGTACGGCATCCAATGAGCCGGCCGTGCTCGCTCGCCACGACCGTCGCCCTTGCGCACGCCCGGCCGTAGCAGGTGCGCGCGGTGTCCGATCTGTCGCCGCGTAACCTTCGCGAGGAAGAGACATCGCGAGACATAGGCGCACAGCTGGCAGCGGCCGACAGGCGCGGTGTGCGCCCGTTCTACGATTTGCGCCTCGGATCAGGGGGTTCCGGCTCCGGAAAGCGCGCACGGAATTTGAACTAACGCTGGGCCATGCCCGACCTCTACCAGAGAGCTCGCACGGGAATTGCCGGTCTCGATGACGTGCTCGGTGGCGGCCTCCCGCGCGACCACATCTATCTCGTCGAGGGAGACCCGGGGGTGGGGAAGACCACCTTGGCGCTCCAGTTCCTGCTCGAAGGGGTTCGGTCCGGCGAGAAGGCCCTTTACATCACGCTCTCGGAGACCGCCGAGGAGGTCCGGCTGATCGCCGCGTCCCACGGTTGGTCGCTCGATGGCCTGGCGATGTTCGAGCTCTCCGCGATCGAGGCGCAGATGCGCGTCGATGCGGAGAACACGGTGTTCCATCCCTCCGATGTCGAGCTGACCGAGACCACCCGCGCGGTGCTCTCGTACATCTCGACCGTGAATCCCCAGCGCGTTGTGTTCGATTCGCTATCCGAGCTGCGCTTGCTCGCGCAATCACACCTCCGATATCGCCGCGAGGTGCTGAACCTCAAGACCTACTTCTCCAGGGCGCGCGCGACCGTGATCATGCTCGATGATCGGACGTCCGATCCGAATGACATGCAGCTCCAGAGTATCGCGCACGGAGTGCTCTCGCTCCAGCAACATCCTCCCGAGTACGGCGGTGATCGCCGGCGAATCCGGGTCGTGAAGATGCGTGGCATCCCGTTCCAGACCGGCTTCCACGACTTCGACCTCGAGACGGGCGGGCTACGGGTCTACCCGCGCCTGGTCGCCGCCGATCACAAGAAGCCCTTCAAATCGGACGTCGTGAAGAGTGGGCTCGACGCCCTCGACGCGATGCTCGGTGGAGGCCTCGACCGGGGCACGAGCACGCTGATCATGGGCCCGACCGGGATCGGCAAGTCCGTCCTCGTCGCGAAGTACGCGGTCGCGGCGGCGATGCGTGGCGAGAAGGTCGCGATCTTCGCCTTCGACGAGCTGCGCCAGATCACGATCAGCCGCGCCGATTCGCTGGGCCTCGAGATGAGCAAGTACGTCGACGATGGCTCGATCACGATCCAGCAGATCGATCCCGCCGAGATGGGGCCCGGTCAGTTCAGTGCTCGCATCCAGACCCTCGTCGGCGAGGGTGTCAAGATGATCGCGATCGATAGCCTCAATGGCTATCTGCTCTCGATGCCGGCCGAGCGCTTCATGTTCATCCAACTTCACGAGCTGCTCGCCTACCTCGGCCAGCTCGGGATCACGACGCTGATGAACATGGCGCAGGCAGGGATCGTCGGCACGATCCAGTCGCCCGTCGAGGTCAGCTACATCGCGGACTGCGTGATGCTCCTGCGCTACTTCGAAGCCGCCGGTCGCGTCCGCAAGGCGATCTCGGTCGTCAAGAAGCGCACGGGCCAACACGAGGATACGATCCGCGAGCTCTCGATCGATGGTCGCCGGGGCGTCGTGATCGGCGAGCCGCTCGAACGATTCCGTGGCGTGCTCGCGCCCACGCCCGAGTTCCACGGCGAGGGAAGAGAGCTCGATCGCAGATGAGCCTGGCGAGCCAGCCGGACCGGATCCTCGTGCTCGCACCTCGTGGGCGAGATGCCGAGCTGATCTGCAACATGCTCGGACAGACCGAGATGGTGGTCGAGACGTTCGCGACGGCGGATCTGCTCGCCGCCGCGATCGACGACAACGCGGGTTGCGCGGTCGCGACGGTCGAGGCGCTCGGCGAAGGCTTCGCGGGCCCGATCGCGCGCGTCCTCGCGCAGCAACCGCCGTGGTCCGACTTCCCGATGATCCTCTTGACCGGGCTCAAGCAGCATCAAACCGTACCGCCCGATCTCGGCAACATCACGGTGCTCGAGCGGCCGCTCGCACCGAACACGCTGCTCGTCACCGTCAGAGCCGCTCTACGCGGACGGCGGCGCCAGTATCAAGCCCGCGCCGCGATCGAGCAGCGCGACCAGTTCCTCGCGATGCTCGGCCACGAGCTGCGCAATCCGTTGGGCGCGATCGTGATGGCCGCCGATCTCATCGGCGTCGATCACGATCGCGAAAATGTCGCGAAGCGGCTCACGATCCTGTCGCGCCAGGCCCACCACCTGTCACGGCTCGTTGACGATCTCCTCGATGTCGCGCGCGTCACGACCGGCAAGGTCCGGTTGCAGAAGGAGCCCCTCGCGATCGACGAGCTGATCGAGGCGAGCATCGGCATGATCAGCGAGCAGGCCCGCGCCAGAGAGATCCAGATCGAAGCCGTGATCCAGAGCAACGCGATCGTCGAAGGCGATCCGGTGCGGCTCACCCAGATCGTCAACAACTTGCTCGGCAACGCGGTCAAGTACAGCCCGAACCGCACCACGATCAAGATCGCCTCCGCGATCGGCGCGAACGGCGAGTGCGAGATCCGGGTGAGCGATCAGGGCATTGGCATCGATCCGAGCATGCTCGACCGGGTATTCGAGCTGTTCGCGCAGGCCGAGGCTGGGCTCGAGCGTTCGGACGGCGGCATGGGCATCGGGCTGACGCTCGTCGACCGCCTGGTCCGGCTCCACGGTGGCAGCGTCGAAGCGTTCAGCGCCGGGCGCGGCCATGGCAGCGAGTTCGTCGTCCGGTTGCCCGTCTCGGGGGTCGACGTCCGGGCCAAGAAGGCGCCCCTCGACGTCCGTGATCCGGGCGCCCTGGTCCGTGCGGTGGTGGTCGAGGACAACGCCGATCTGCGCGAGC
>JANXOP010000202.1 GCA_025357755.1 Kofleriaceae bacterium
TTCGATCGCGATCTCCGCCGCGCCACTGACCGCGATCCCACACGTCGATGCGGCGATCGCCGCTGCATCGTTGACGCCGTCGCCGACCATGACGACGGTACCGCGCACGCGTGTGGCCTCGACGCGGGCGAGCTTCTTTTCCGGTGACATCGCGCCGTAGCAACGCGCCGGGTCGAGTCCGAGCTGCGCGCCGACGGCGACCACGACGCGCGGATCGTCGCCAGAGAGGATCTCGATCCGCCAGCCCATTCGCGCGAGCTCGGCGAGGGCGGCGCGCGCATCGCTGCGAACCGGATCGGCGAGGCCCACGACGGCGACGACGGTGCGCTCGATCGCGATGGCGATCGGAGTCTCGCCACGCCGGGCGACGTCGCTGACCCACGCCTCGGCATCGCCGCGTAGCACGCAGCGCTCGCGGATCCAGCTCGGCGAACCGACGAGGATGCGCCGGCCATCGACGGTGCCTTCGATCCCATGGCCGAGCTGCTCGCGCACCTCGGTCGCGACGGGAGCATCCTCGAGCGCGAAGGCGCGAGCGATCGGATGACCACTACCGGCTTCCACCGCCGCCGCGAGGGCGCGCGCATCGGTATCGCCGAGCCAGGTCGCGATCGCGAGCCGGCCCTCGGTAAGCGTGCCGGTCTTGTCGATGTACAACGTGCCCGGCGTCGCCAGGCGTTCGAGCGCATCCGCTCCCTTGATCAAGATCCCGCGGCGCGCGGCGCGCCCGAGGGCGACGCTGACCGCGAGCGGCGTCGCGAGGGCGAGTGCGCACGGGCAGGTCACGACGAGCAAGGCCATCGCGTGCTCGGCACCGAGCGTCGGCGAGACCGTCGACCACGCCGCGAACACGCACACCGCGCCGAGTGTCACGACCGCGACGAACCGGCCCGCGATCCGATCGACGAGCCGCTCGATCGCCGCGCGCCGTGTCGTCAGGCCCGCGATCTTGGCAACGAGCGAGCCCACGCGCGTCTGCTCTCCGACCGCGCACGCGACGACCTCGAGCGGACCTGCAACGTTCAGGGTGCCCGCGTGGACGCGATCACCGGGCGCGACCTCGACGGGCCGCGACTCGCCGGTGAGCAGACCGGCATCGATCGCGGAGACGCCGAGGACGACCGTGCCATCGATCGGGATGGTCTCGCCGGCGCGAACGACGACGCGATCGCCGATCACGATCGCCTCGATCGGTACGTCGCTCACCCCGTTCGCGTCGATCCTGCGGACCCGGCTCGGGGTGAGCGCGAGCAGCATCTCGGCGGCGCTCGACGCGCGGCGCTGGTGGCGGAGGACGACCCAGCGCGAGACGAGCAGCAGGAACACCAGCATCGAGAGGCTATCGAAGTAGATGTCGCCGACCCCGCGGATCACGTTCGCGCTCCCCCAGGCGAGCCCGGCAAGGATGCCGATCGAGAGCGGCAGATCGAGATGCAGGCGCCCTGCGCGGAGCGAGCCGAGCGCGGTCCGGAACATCGGCGTCGCGGCGAACCCGAGCGCGGGAACGGCGACGAACATCGACGCCCAGCGGAAGAACGACGTGTCGACCGCGGCCATGCCGCCGAACAGCCCGGCGTAGAGCGCGATCGCGAGCAACATGAGGTTGCCCATCGCGGCGCCCGCGACGCCGAGCTTGATCAACAGCGCGCGATCTTCCCGCCGCCGATGATGCTCGCGATCCGCGCCACGATACGGATGGACCACGTGGCCGATCTGATCGAGGTGATGCGCGATCGCCGCGAGCGAGGTCACGGCCGGATCCCACCAGACGTCCGCGCGCGCGCGACCGAGATCGACGCGGACCTCGCTCACACCGTCGAGGCAGCGCGGCGTGGATTCGACGAGCCACACGCACGCCGTGCACCGCAGATCCTCGAGGTAGAGCGCGACGTGACAACCGCCGGCTGCGAGCTCGTCGACATGGATGCGGCGAAACGCGGGGTCATCGAGCTCGGCGTAGCTCGCCGAGGATGTCCGCCCGGGCGCGGCGGTCTCGCGCAACCCGTAGAACCGCTCGAGCCCGTGCTCGGCGATCGCGGCATGGACGACCTCGCATCCGGCGCAGCAAAATTCCGCCGCCGAGGGTAGGCCGCAGTGCGCGCACGCGCGTACAGGCGCGGTGATGATCGCCGTCACGAGCTCGCTCGCGCGCAGTGACAGTGCGGGCTCTCGACCTGACCTTCGCCAGCATCGCGCCAGCGCATCCCGAGCGTGGCGAGACCGATAGCGATCAGCGCGAGCGCGGTGAGCAAGGGCATCCGCGCGCGCACCCGAGCGAGCACGGGACCTGCCAGCCCGAGCACGCCGACCATCGCCGGTACCGTGCCGAGCCAGAACACGAACATCACGAGTGCGCCCGCGCCGGGCGAGCCGGTCGCCGCGGCGGTCAGCGCGAACGCCCACAACCAGCCGCAGGGCAGGAGCCCCGTGATGATACCGAGCAACCACATCCTGCGCGCAGGGTTGCGGCTGCGGATCTGGACGAGCGCGCTGCTGAACGCCGTCGTGGTCGATCGAGCATAGGGCGTCGGAGCGCGCTTGCGCGTGGCGCGAACGAGCGCGACGACGCCCCAGCTGATGATCGTCGCGCTCGCCAGGAGGGTCGCGAGGCGCTGGATGTTGCCGAGCCGACCCGCGAGATCGAGGACGTTGCCGGCGAGCCCCGCGAGCGCGCCGATGATCGTGTAGGTCACGAGCCGGCCTGCCGAGTGGAACGCCGCGAGGCGCACCGACCTCGTCCCTCCTTGCAAGCCGACGAGCGGACCGCACATCGCGACACAGTGCACGCTGCCCAGGATGCTGGTCGCGAACACGCCGGCGAGCGGCAGCGCGGACGTCATCGCGCCCCGAGCGACTCGAGCGCCAGCTGGTGCACGTAGTGGTCGGTGCCACGATCGATCGTCACCGCGAGATCGAGCCAGCCTGCCCCTGCCACCGGCGCGCGATACTCGCCAGCGCGGCTCGCGACGAGCTCGCTATTGATCGTGCGCGCGGTCGCGGAGCGTTCGAAGCCAGCGAGATGCACACTCGCATGCTCGACCGGCTGGCCCAATCGATCCGTCGCGGTGACCACCGCCGTGCCATCCTGCACCGTCACCGCGACGTGCCACGCGAGCGTGTGGTTGCGATCGGCTTGATCGATCGCGTCTTCGTAGTGAACGGCGCGCTGGTAGTAATCAGGGAGCACGCGCGAGGCGCCGTGGTGTGCGAGCGTGATCAGCACGACCGTCGCGAGGATGTTGCCGGCCAGCAGCGCGACGACCGCGCAGATCCATTTGCGTCCAGGATTCATCGCGGTCCTCCATCGGGTCCGAACAAGGTCACGTCGATCAGCTGGGTGAAGCCGGCGTCACTCGTGAGCCGAACGTGGCCGCGGAGCTCGCCTGCGATGAAGGCAGACCGGGGTAGATCGACGAACAGCGGGATCGAGACCGAGTGACGAGGCGCGACCTCCCAGCTCGGCAGCGCGGAGCGAAGGGTGCCTGGCGTCGCGACGAGCTCGAAGCGATACGAGCGGCGGGTCTCGGTCCGATTCTCGAGCTTGAGCAACAGCTGCGACGTCACCTCGCCAGAAGGCAGCGTGACGAAGCTGGGACCCGAGATCCGATCGATCCAGATCTCGGTCTCGGCCCGCGCCGTGGTCTGCCAGACCAGTCCGATCAACGCGAGCGCGACGAGCACCGGATAGACGATGGTGCGTACCCGCAGCAGGTGGCGCCCCGACCCCGCGAGCTCGTCCTGGGAGGTGTAGCGGATCAAGCCCCGCGGCTGATGGGTCTTGGTCATGATGTCGTCGCATGCATCGATGCACTGCGCACAGCCGACGCACTCCATCTGCAGGCCATCCCGGATATCGATCCCGGTCGGGCATACCGCGACGCACGCGTGGCAATCGATGCACGCTCCACCGACGACGGGCAGCGACTTCTTGTGCTTGCCTCGCGGCTCGCCGCGCGTGGCGTCGTAGCCGACGATCGATGACTGTCGATCGAGCAGGACCGCCTGGAGGCGACCATACGGGCACGTGACGATGCACATCTGCTCGCGGAAGTAGGCGAAGTCGAAGAGCATGAGCGCGCTCACCGCCATCACGAGCGAGAACCCGGCGACGTGCTCGCGCGGCGATTCGAACACCCAGAGCTCGAGCCGATCGGTTCCGACGAAGTACGCCAGGAACACGTTCGCGAGCGCGAATGACAGCGCCGCGTACACGGCGAGCTTCGTGATCGGGTGGCGCTTCAACAGCCGCTCGATCGGTCGAAACACGAGCTCGAGATAGATGGTCTGTGGGCAGCCCCAGCCGCACCAGACCCGGCCGAACAGCGCGGTGATCCAGAACACCGTCGCGACGATCGTGAGGCCTAGCAACGCGAGCAAGAAGCCATCGGTCGGGCGGAACACCGCACCGAACGCCGAGATCTCGCGGGTCACCAGATCGATCAAGAACGCGGGTCGTCCGCCGATCCGGATTCGCGGCAGCAGCACGAACAAGGCGATCAGCGAGTAGCCGACGAGCCGGCGCCGGTTCAGGAACCGGCCGTGCGCGAGCTTCGGGTGGAGAAAATGGCGCGAACCATCGCGGTTGAGCGTCGAGAGCAGCGGCTTCACTTGAACGCCTCGACCAGGTGGCCCTGTGGCGGCTTGCCGGGGATGTTCTTGCCGCGCAAGGTCGCCGCGAACGTGGCCACCGCGACGACATCGGTCGGGGGCATCTGCTCGCCCCACGCGAGCATCGGTGTGCCGAGGACGCCGCCGCGGATCGTCGTGAAGAGATCCATGCGGGTGGAGCCGTGGAGCTGATAGAGGTCCGTGAGGTTCGGACCGATCAGGCCGTGGCCATCCGCGGTGTGGCAGGAGACGCAGCGCACGGCGAAGATCGCCGCGCCCTTGTCGACGACCTTGGGATCGTGCATGCCGCGTTCGAGGATCGCCTCGCTCACGTTCGCCGCATCCGCGATCTCGCGCCGCTCCTTCTTGCTCGTGTAGTCCGCGAGCGCGGCGCGATACTTCTGATCGGGCGTCGAGACGAGGAGAGGCGAGAGCGCGACGTACGCGAACGCGAAGATGATCGTGGCCCAGAACCCCGCGCTCCACCAACCAGGCAGTGGATTGTCGTACTCCTGGATACCGTCGTACGAGTGGTCGAGCAGCTTGGGCTCGTCACTCACGACAGCTCTCCATCTTCGAACGGCAAGCGCGCGCACGCGTCGTGCTCGGCGGCGCGGCGCTTACCGCCGTGACGAACCGCCACGGCGGCGAACACCGCGAGGAACAACACGAGCGATACTTCGGCGTAGTTCGCGGGCGTCAACGCAGAGACCCATTCGGAGAACCGGATCATTTGGCACCTTCATGCGGAGCGAGTTGGATGTCGCGGCCGAGCCGCTGCATGTACGCGATCAGCGCGATCACGTCCTTGCCTTCCATGCCCGCAGGTCCGCCTTCATCGCGAAGCTTGGTGGCGAGCTCGCTCGCCTGGTGTTGCGCCATCCCGTCGGCGTGAGCGAGTGCATCGGCGCCGTACGGCACACCGAGCATCGCCATCACGTCGACGCGAGACTGGATCACGCCGAACGGCAGCGGATCGGTCAGGAGGTGCGGGTAACTCGGCATCACCGAGCCTGGCGAGGTCGAGCGCGGGTTATCGAAGTGACGGAGCAACCACAGCTCGTCGCGGCGACCGCCTTCACGCGCGAGGTCCGGACCCGTGCGCTTGCTCCCCCACTGGAACGGATGGTCGTAGACGAACTCGCCGGGCTTCGAATACTCGGCGGGCTGACCGTTGACGCCGTAGCGCACCGTCTCGTCGATGAACGGCCGCAGCATCTGCGAGTGGCAGTTGTAACAACCCTCGCGGAGGTAGATGTCGCGCCCGTAGAGCTCGAGCGGCGTGTACGGCTTGACGGAGTTGATCGTGGGCACGTTGCCGCCGATCAAGAAGGTCGGCAGGATCTCGAACAGCGACGCCACGATCACCGCTGCGGCGACGAGCACGGTGAACAGCGCCGGCAGCCCCTCCCACTTCCGGTGCCAGTGGACGTGGGGCTCGAGCACGCGCGCCTCCTTCTGCTCCGCGCGGACCGCACGGATCATCGGCGGCACGCTGATCTCGGGCACCGCATAGATCGCCGGGCGAGCTCGCCAGGTCCGCACGATGTTGTAGATGCCGATGCCGAGCCCGGTGATGTAGAGCGAGCCGCCCAACGCGCGCAGCCAGTACATCGGGATCAACCGGGTGACGGTCTCGAGGAAGTCCGGGTACTGGAGCCGGCCGACATCGTCGAACGCGCGCCACATCAGGCCCTGGGTGATGCCCGAGGCCCACATCGACACGACGTAGACGACGATGCCGATCGTGGCGGTCCAGAAGTGCAACGTCGCGAGCCGCTTCGAGTACAGCGGGGTCTGGAACAGCCGCGGCACGAGCCAGTACGTCATGCCAAAGATCATGAAACCGACCCATCCGAGCGCGCCGCCGTGGACATGCGCGATGTTCCAGTCGGTGTAGTGCGAGAGCGCGTTGACGCTCTTGATCGACAGCATGGGGCCCTCGAACGTCGACATGCCGTAGAACGTGATCGCGACGACGAAGAACTTGAGGACCGGATCCTCGGCCACGCGATTCCACGCACCGCGCAGCGTCAGCAGGCCGTTGATCATGCCGCCCCACGAAGGCATCCACAGCATCACGCTGAACACCATGCCGATCGTCGAGGCCCACTGCGGCAGCGACGTGTAGTGCAGGTGATGGGGCCCGGCCCAGATGTAGATGAAGACCAGTGACCAGAAGTGCAGGATCGAGAGCCGGTAGCTGAACACCGGGCGCTCGGCGGCCTTCGGCAAGAAGTAGTACATCAAGCCGAGGAACGGCGTGGTCAGGAAGAACGCGACCGCGTTGTGGCCGTACCACCACTGCATGAACGCATCCTGAACCCCGGCATAGATCGAGTAGCTCTTGAACAAGCCCGCGGGGATCACGAGGTTGTTGAAGATATGAAGGATCGCGACGGTGATGATCGTCGCGATGTAGAACCACAGGGCGACATAGAGGTGCTTCTCGCGCCGGTTACGCACCATCGCGAAGAAGTTGACGGCGAACGTCACCCACACGACCGCGATCGCCAGATCGATCGGCCATTCGAGCTCGGCGTACTCCTTGGCCTGGGTGTAGCCGAGCGGGAGCGTGATCGCGGCCGCGCTGATGATCGCTTGCCAGCCCCAGAAGTGGATCTTCGAGAGCGTGTCGAGGGGGCGCGCCTTCAAGAGGCGTTGCGACGAGTAGTAGACCGCCGCGAAGATCGCGTTGCCGGCGAACGCGAAGATCACCGCATTGGTGTGCAGCGGGCGCAGCCGACCGAACGTGAAGTACGGAGCGAAGTTCAGCCGCGGCAGCGCGAGTTGGAGCGCGCACCACAGCCCGACCAGCATTCCGACCGCACCCCATGCGAGCGCCGCGGTGAGAAAGCGACGCACGAGCGCGTCGTCGTACTTGATTGTCTCGTTCGCCATCGCGGCAGGCCATCGCAACTGTCGTGCCTGCCGAGATCAAAACGATCGGGTGGATCGCGCGCAGCATTTGCGGGCACGCGCACGAGGGCCGCAACACGTGCGTCAGCGCGCTGGCACGTCGAGTGCTGCGTTCTCGACCATGGACGACCTCTCGCAACCGAAACCGAAGTTCCAGGCGTGGACGCTGCCGCTCCATATCTTGATCTGGCTGACGCTCCTGGTCGGCATGATCATGGTGATGGCCGTCGTGCTCATGCACTGACCGCGTTATTGACCGGCGATTTCGGCCGGTTGGGAAGCCCGCGCGCCGGCCCGGACTTCCGGCAACGGGTGCGGACGCGCGGGGCGCTCGCGCAACGCGTGCGCGATCGCAGCTATGCTCGCCACGTGGGTATCGAGGTCGCGATCGCCGGCGTGCTCGTCGTGGACGACAACGCCGAAAATCGTGCACTCGCCGCCGCGACCCTCGGCGATAAAGACATCGGCGTCGTCATCGCGACGAATGGCGAAGAGGCGATCGCCTCGTTGCGGTTCGCGCACTGACCTCGTCGTCGACGACCAAGACTCGACCCGTACGCGCACGGACTCAGCTTAGACGAGTTTCCCGTAGCTCCGCGCGTGCAGGTTTTGCTCGAAACCTAGGCGCAGACGATCGTGATCGGGTGCGAGTGCTGCGCGCCGGTCGTCGAAACGGTCATCTGCGTGGTGGCGCCTTGGAGTTGCACGAACATCGCCGCGGTCACGGTGACCGAGTGCGTGTGCGCGGCGGTGCCCATGATGTCGTACGTCTTGTCGGCGCCCGCCATGACATCGGCCTTGCTGACGACCAGCACGTGGCCGTGGTTGCCACCGATCGTCGTCATCGTGCCGTTCGCCGTGCAGCTCTTGACCGCGCCCGAACCCGAACCCGAGCCCGAGCCCGAGCCCGAGCCCGAGCCCGAGCCCGAACCCGAACCCGAACCCGAATCCAGGCCCGCGGCCGCATCCGGCGTCGTGGTGTTGGAATCAGAGCTCGAAGAGCAGCCCGAACCGACCAGGGCTGCGAGGCCCACCGTCGCCGCACCGAAGCCGAGCATCGAACGAAGGAATTGGGAGCGCGTCATCATGACCGCCAGAGGATCGGTCGCGCGGGTTGTCGCGTCGCCTGCGCAAAAAATGTCCGGACATGAGCGGGGTTAACTGCGACGTTGGCATCGCGATCGCGCCGCTCTCTGTCAGGCCCGAGTCAGCTACGCTTGAGGAGCTGGCGAAACGCGACGAGGTGGGCGAACAGCACCATCGGCACGACAAAGCCGGGCAGCCAGATGAACGGCCAGTCGAGGATCGCGACGTTCGGGCGATCGAAGTTGAGTTGCTGGAACGGGAGCGGCGCGGACAGCATCGCGACGACGACGACGTGCACGAGCAGCGCGAACGCGATCACGTTCCACACCAGCAGCGGGCCACGCGCGGGCTTGCCGCCGGCGAAGGCGAGCGCGCCCATGATCGGTGCCGAGAACCCCGCGATGATATCGAAGTTGCTGCCGATGAACGTCATGTCCTTCGGCACGAGGTGATCCATCGCGAGGCCGAACAGCGCGAGCTCGACGCCGAAGCGCACGACACTGAGGTAGGTCAGCATCTGGAGCGGCAACGCGTCGACGAAGCGCCGGCCACTCCGGGTGGCGAACGCGGCGATGATCGCGAGCATCGGCACCGCGACCGCGAGCAAGAGGTGAGGCGGGGTGGCCGTGGTCTGCCGGAAGAAGCCGTGCTGCGCGAGCGCGAACAGGAGCGCGAGCCACGTGACGACGATCACCGGGAACCAGCGCCTCTTGATCGCGGCGTTCGCGAAGCCGAGCGTGGCTGCGACGACGACGACAAAGCCGACGATCGTGCCGATGCCTGCACTGCCCATTCGGGCGGTGTAACACGTCAGTCGGAACCGGCGTATGCGGCACGTTGACCGTGGTCGTCGACCTGGACGTGTATTCTGTGGGGGTGAACCAGATCCTCCTCGTGCGCCACGGTCAGACCGCGTGGAATGCCGCGGGGAGGTTGCAGGGGCACACCGATATCGAGCTCGACGCCACCGGTCGCGACCAGGCGCTGGCCCTCGCGAAGACGCTCGGCGAGGCCGGGATCAGGCGGGTGTCGTCGAGTGACCTGTTGCGCGCGCGCCAGACCGCCACGATCATCGCGGAGCACCTCGGGCTCCCGGCTCCGGACATCGATCCCGAGCTCCGCGAGCGCAAGTTCGGGGTGTTCGAAGGCCTCACGCGCGACGAGTGTGCGGCGAACCATCCGGATGCATGGCGCGCCTGGGTCGCGCAGACTGGCCACCCACCGGGCGGCGAACCGCGTGACGAAGCGATCGCGCGGATGCAGCGTGCCCTGTCGCGCGTGCTCGCCGAGGGCACCACGCTCGTCGTCTCGCACGGAGGTGTGATGCGCCTGTGGTTGATGGAGCTCCTCGGCACCACGATCCCGATCGTCGGCAACGCGACGACGTACCTGCTCGACCACGATGGCACCGTGTTCCGCGCGACGTTGCGCGCATGAAGGACGTCGCTATTGCCAAATGGGGACGAGGCGCTCTATCACACGAGCGTGTTGCCCTACGCCCCCGACGAAGATGTGATCCGCGCGCACCTGATGCATTGCCTCGAGGCTCACTACGGCGACCTCTCGACGGCGATCGCGCAGCCCGACGAGGAGCTCCGCTTGTTGCGCGAGATCGCGCGCTTGACCGAGCGCTACCGGATCTGAACGACGACGAACGAGCGCAGCTTGCCGGGGAGCTGGAGCTCGACGTCGTCGCCGAGCTTCTTGCCGAGGAGCGCGCGACCGAGCGGCGAATTGGGGGTCACGACCTGGACGCCGTCAGCGAGCACGTTGCCGCCACCGCTGGGCGAGATGAAGAGCACGAGCTCGGTGCCGTCTTCATCGATGGTCACGAGTGCACTCATCGCGACGGTGGAGGTCGGTCCGAGCTCGCGTAGGACGAGCGCGGTGACATCGCCAAGCGCAGCCTCGTTCTCCGCAACGCGCTGGGCCTGACCGCGCGCGAGGTAGGACTGCTCGAGGCCGCGCGTGTCCTTGTCATTCTCGGGCTTGGCCTCTTCGTGGGTCGATCCTTCGATCGCTGCGGCGTGGGCTGCACGCGCCGTCGCGAGCGCCGCCTCGAGCTGCTTGATCAGCTCGATCTTGAGTGCCTGTTTGTCCTTCACTTCGGGGCGCGCAGTATCATCACAATCGTGAAGCCGTGGAAGACGCTCGCGACACTGCCGACCGCCGAAGGCGCACTGGAGCTACGTCAGCGCGGCGAGCGCGAGTTCTTGCTCGTGATCGACGGGCGCGTGCTGATGACGAGTCACGAGCGAATCTCCGAGGAGCGCCTGGCAACTCTGGGCTGCGCGCACCTCGCCGCACGGCCAACCCCGAGGATCTTGATCGGCGGGCTCGGGATGGCCTACACGGTGCGCGCGGCGCTCGATGCCTTGCCAGCCGGTGCGCAGGTCGAGGTCGCGGAGCTGTCGCCTGCGGTCGCGGAGTGGTGCCGCGGCCCGATGGCAGTCCTCACGAATCATGCGGTCGGTGATCCGCGCGTGAACGTGATCATCGGCGATGTCGCGAAGGTGATCGCGAAGGCCCCGACGGGCTCGTACGACGCGATCTTGCTCGATCTGTACGAAGGCCCGCACGCCGCGAGTCAGCGCGGTGACGATCCGTTCTACGGGCCGGGCGCGCTCGCGAAGCAGCACCGCGCACTCTCCCCAGGTGGCGTGCTCGCGGTGTGGTCCGAGGAGGCGGACGATGCGTACGGGAAGCGGCTCCGCGGCGCTGGCTTCGACGTCACCGTGGATCGATCTGGCGCGAGTCGCACGCACATCGTGTATCTCGGCGTGCGTCGGCGGTAGGCTTCGCGGATGGTGACGGTGCGTTCCTTCTTGCCGGCGAACCTCGCATGAAGATCGCGGTCATCGGTCACGTCGAGCACGTCACGATCGGCACGGTGCCCGCGTTGCCCGCGCCGGGCGACATCGCGCACCTCGAGCGGCCGCGGCCGTTTCCCGGTGGTGGTGGTGGGGTCGCGTTCTATCAGTTGCTCCAGGCGCCGTGCGAGACGCTGCTCTACACCGCACTCGGCGATGACGATGCGGCGAAGTTTGTCGAGGCGAACCTGGTGACGACAGGTGCCCGCGTGTTCGCCGCGCGCCGCGTGCAAGCACACACGCGCGATCTCGTGATGGTCACCCCAGGTGGGCAGCGTACGATCGTCGTCGTTGGAGAGCCGCTCCATCCCAAGCGCAGCGATCCGTTGCCATGGGACGAGCTCGCGACCTGCGATGCGGTCTACTTCACGGCCCAGGATCCAGCAGCGCTGCGAGCGGCCCGCGCGGCGAAGGTGCTGGTGGTGACCGCGCGGCGACGCGCGGCGCTCGTCGAGTCAGGCGTCGCGGCCGATGTCGTGGTGGGCAGCCTCGGCGATCCGCGCGAGATCTCGGTGATCACCGACTATCCTCACCCGCCGCGCGCGCTCGTGCTCACCGACGGTGCGCGCGGCGGCCAGGTCGAGACGCTCGCGGGCATCGCGCACTTCGCGCCGGCCGTGCCGCCGTCACCGATCGTCGGCTCGTATGGCGCGGGCGACAGCTTCGCAGGTGCGCTCGTGTACTTCCTCGCCTGCGGGCTCGCCCCGCTCGAGGCCGCGACTCGCGCGGCGGCTTATGGTGCCGCGGTCCTGCGCAGCCTGATCCCGCTCGATGCGCAGCTCCCGCTCACCAGCCCGTAGCGGCCTCGACCACGATCGCGTTTACGCGGTGATCGCGGACAACCTCGCGACCTCGGCCGGCGCGAGCTTGACGCGCCCCGATTCGAACAGGGCGTCCAGTTGGTCCAGCGTTCGCGCGCTCGCGATCGGTGCCCCGACCACGGCATGCGCCTTCAACCATGCGAGCGAGATCGAGGCGACGGAGGCCTTGTGGGTCTCGGATAGCTCGTCGAGCGCGTGCAGCAACTTCACGTTCTTCGGGTCCTCGAGGTACTTGCTCGCATGTCCCGCGCGCGGGGATTCGATCTTCGAACCGTGGCGATACTTGCCGGTCAGAAAGCCGAGCGCGAGCGAGAAGTACGGGAGCTCCTTCATGCCTTCGCGTTCGATCACCGGCAGGAGCGTCTTCTCGATCTTGCGCTCGACGAGGTTCCACTGATCCTGCGACACCTCGAAGCCGCGCAACCCGTTCGCGCGTGCGACCTCGAGGGCCGAGGTCAACCGCTCTGGCGTGAAGTTCGAAGCGCCGACCGCGCGCACCTTGCCGTCGCGGCGCAGCTTGTCGAAGGCCTCGACATACTCGAGCTGATCGACCTTCGGGTCATCCTCGTGCGCGTAGTAGAGGTCGATGTGATCGGTGCGCAGGCGGCGCAGCGAACCTTCGACCGCGGTCGCGATGTTCGCGGCCGAGAGCCCGGGCAGCGCCTTCCACTTCGCCACTTTGGTCGCGATGTGGATGCGCTCGCGATGGCCGCGCGATGCGAGCCACTCGCCGATGATGGTCTCCGAGCCGCCGCCTTCTCCACCCGGCGGATAGACATCCGCGGTGTCGATCATCCGGCCGCCTTTTTCGATGAACGCGTCCAGGATCTTGAAACCCTCTTCGCGCTGCACCGTCCAGCCGAACACGTTGCCGCCGAAGACAAACGGGCCGAAATCGAGGCTGTGCATCTACCTAGTTGACCGCGTCTTGCGGCCATCGCAAGCGAGTGAATCGCTAATCCGCCAGACCGAGCGAACACGCTCGCTACGGGCGCTTGCGACGACGAATCAGCAGCGCCGCAGCGCCTGCAAACACGATCAGCGAGCTACTGGGCGTGGTCGCGCACCCGCCCTGAACCGAGTTATCGGTGGCGCTGCCAGTCTCGTTGCCGCCACCCGCGTTACTGCCGCCCGGGCAGTCGCTATCGGTGGTGCCCGTGCACCCGACCGGGCAGCACCCGTCGTTGTCGTGGCAGGCCGTGATCAGCTGCGTCTCGCACTGCGCGGTGCACGACGCCGCGAGTCCGACGAGCACGTTCGGCGAGCACGCATCGGCGCTCGGAGCACAGGTCGAGGGGCACGAGCCCGGCGGATCGCAGGTCTCGCCCGGATCGAGGATGCTGTTGCCGCATGCGGCCGCGGTCGAGTACGTGATCGAAGCGACATCGAAGCCACCGTTCGAGAGGTTGTTCTGGACCTGCGGCGTGGCGCCCTTGATGAACGTGAACGTGCCCTCGTGGTTGCTCGCGGCGGAGCTGACATCGGCATCCGCGGTCTCCATGCGGATCGTGTACGTGCCATCGGGGACGACGGTGCCGTTGCGATCCTTGAGATCCCAGATCGCCATGATCTGCAGCGTGTGATCCTGGCGCGTCGCGCTCGTCACCGCGTCGGCGTCGTTCGCGCCGGCCTTGAGGTTCCAATCGATCAGATATTGCTTTCGTTGGTTCGCCCAGCGCGCGATCGTCTTGACGAACGTGCCTGTCGAGTCTTCGACCCACACGACCGTGACGTTGCGGGGCGCGTACTGGCCACCCGGTGGCGTGGTGAGGAACTTGGCGGTCACGCTCTGCGCCCGAGCGGGAGTGGCCACCACGACGCTGAGCGCGATCAATAACCCGACGACAAAACGCATCGGGTCCATCCATAGCAAGAATTGTGCATCGAGTTGCACTAACCTAACTAGCTAAGATCACGAGCATCATGGGGACAAGATCCCCAGCTGTTAGCCCCAGCCTGGATCCGTCGTGCCGCAGCGCAGCACGCTCTCAAGTAAATCTAGTTACTTACGCGCCATGCATATGTTGCATTGCACAAATAACGATTCAGACGCATGCTGCGCGCGACGGCATGTTGTATCCGCTCCACGACCTCCAACGGATGTCCTTCGACGCAGTTTCAGCGTTTACCGAGACGCTGCGCCATGCGCCGTTCCCCTGGGTGCGAGCTCAAGCCGCATTGTTGCATCGCATCACGAAGGTCTACGGCAAGCCACAGTTCGACCTCCCGGGGGTGACCGAGCAGGTCGTCGTCGAGAGGCCGTTCTGCCGGCTGGTCCACTTCGTCCAGGCCGCGCCGCGCGGACTGCCGCGCGTGCTCGTGGTCGCGCCGCTCTCCGGCCATCACGCCACGCTCGTGCGCGAGACGTGCGCCGCGCTGCTCGCGGATCACGATGTCTACGTCACGGACTGGATCGATGCGCGCAACGTCCCACTCGCGCACGGAGCCTTCTCGCTCGCCGACTACGTCAGCGATCTGCGCGGGTTCCTGCGTGCGCTCGATGCCAAGAACCTCCACGTGCTCGCGGTGTGTCAGCCGACCGTGCCGACGCTCGCCGCGGTCGCGCTCTCTGCCGCCGCTGGTGAAGCGACGCCGCGCTCGATGACGCTGATGGGTGGACCTGTCGATGCGCGCCGCAGCCCGACCGTCGTCGACAAGCTCGCGACCGATCATCCGATCGCCTGGTTCGAAGCGCAGATGATCCATCACGTGCCGGCGCGCTATGCAGGTGCGGGGCGCCGCGTCTATCCGGGCTTCCTGCAGCTCTCGGCGTTCGTGATGATGAACCCCGACTCGCACGCGAAGGCGTACTGGACCTACTGGCTCGATCAACTTCGCGGCAACACCGCGGCGACCGAGAAGCACGAGAAGTTCTACGACGAGTACAACGCCGTCCTCGACATGGACGCGCAGTACTACCTGGACACGGTTCGCATCGTGTTTCAGGAGTTCGCACTCGCGCGTGGCACCTGGATCGTCGACGGCGAGCTCGTCGATCCGACGAAGATCACCGCCACGCCGATCTTCACGATCGAGGGCGAGAACGACGATATCTCCGGGCTCGGTCAAACCGAAGCTGCGCTCGAGCTGTGCACGAACCTGCCGGCTGCTTCGAAGCGCCACATGGTGGCCGAGGGCTGCGGTCACTACGGCCTGTTCTCCGGTTCGCGCTGGCGCGAAGCGATCTATCCCGAGGTCCGCAGCTTCATCCGCAGTCATCAGTCATGAAGGTCGCACTCGTCACGGGGTCGACGAGCGGCATCGGTCTCGGTATCGCGCAAGCGCTGGCCGCCGAGGGCACCGCGATCATCCTCAACGGCTTCGGCGACACCGAGCCCGCGCGCCAGGCGCTCGCCTCGTCTGGCGTGCGCGTCGGCTATCACGGTGCGGATCTCTCGAAGTCCGAAGACATCACCGCGATGATGGCATACGCGACGAGCGAGTTCGGTGGCGTCGATATCCTCGTCAACAACGCGGGCATCCAGCACGTCGCCCCCATCGAAGAATTCCCCGTCGAGAAGTGGGACGCGGTGATCGCGCTCAACCTCACCGCCGCGTTTCACACCACGCGCCTCGTGCTGCCTCGCATGCGCGCGAACAACTGGGGTCGGATCGTCAACATCGCTTCGGCGCACGGCCTCGTCGCCTCGGCGGGCAAGGCCGCGTATGTCGCGGCCAAGCACGGCTTGCTCGGCCTCACGAAGGTGACCGCGCTCGAGACCGCACGGACGGGCATCACGTGCAACGCGATCTGCCCGGGGTGGGTGCTCACGCCGCTCGTGCAGCGCCAGGTCGAAGCGCGTGCCGCGAAGGAAGCGATCTCGATCGAGGCCGCGCGAGAAGCGCTGCTGCTCGAGAAGCAACCGTCGGGCGAGTTCGTCACGACCGAGCAGCTCGGCGCGACCGCGGCCTTTCTGTGCAGTGCCGCCGCCGCGCAGGTGCGCGGTGCCGCGTGGACGATGGA
Source organism: Kofleriaceae bacterium (assembly GCA_025357755.1). Classification (GTDB taxonomy): domain Bacteria; phylum Myxococcota_A; class Polyangia; order Haliangiales; family Haliangiaceae; genus JABFXX01. The sequence continues at coordinate 16,269 of JANXOP010000202.1, forward strand.
CGGCGGCTGGACCGCGCAGTAGCTAGAAGCCCTTGGTACGGATCTTCTGCCAGGCCGGACGCGAGCTCACGCGGCCCCACCACGCGGTGAACTGCGGGTACTTCGCGAAGATGTCCTTGGCGGCCGTCATCGTGGCGTACTCGATGTACGGAGCGTAAGCGATGTCCGCGATCGTGAACTGATCACCGACGAGGAACGGCTTGCCGCTCTCCGCGAGCGTCTTGTCGATCACCGCCACGGCGGCCTCGAGCTTCTCGCCGGCAGACTTCATCGCTTCCGGGGTCTGCGCGCGCTTGAACACGCCGTCGTAGATGAACGTCATCGCGGCCGGCGTGAAATCCGAGGTCTCGACGCTGACCCACTGCTCCATCTTCGCGCGCTGCTGCGCATCCTTGGGCGTGAGCTTGAAGCCCGCCTTCTCGTCGATGTAGCGCGCCATCGCGCGCGACTCGTACATCTTGAAGCCGTCGTCATCGATCGCGGGCAGCTGGCCGAACGGCTGGCGGGCGATGTGCTCGGGCGACTTGTGCTCGCCCTTCATGATGTCGACGAGCGTGAGCTCGTACGGCGTGCCGGTCTCTTCGAGCGAGAACAACACCTTGCGCGTACACGTGCTTCCGGGATGTCCGAAAAGTTTCATCATCGCCGCACCCTACCAGGTATCGATGAACCGGCGCTGCGGGGCTGGGAGCGACACACTATCCATCCCGCGCACCAACCACGCGCGCGTCTCTGCGGGGTCGATCACCCCGTCGAGCTCGAGGTGTGCCGCCATGCTGATCGCCTTGCCGCGCTCGTAGACGATCGCGACGTGCTCGGCGACGAGCGCATCACGCGCCGCGTCGTCGGGAAGTGCCGCGAGCTGTTTCTTCAACGATAACCGCACGGCGCCCTCGATCCCCATCGCGCCGAACTCGCCGGTCGGCCAGCTGATCGTGAACACTCCCGCGTGAAAGTGGCCGCCGGCCATCGCCTGTGCGCCGAGACCGTAACCGCGGCGCAGCACGATCGTAAAGAACGGGACGCGCAAGCTCGCGGCGACGGCGAACAACCGCGACGCATGACGCACGAGGCCGGTCGCCTCGGCCTTCGGCCCGACCATGAAGCCGGGCGTATCGCACAAGGAGATCACGGGCAGTCCGAACGCATCGCAGAGCTGGAGAAAGCGCGCGAACTTGTCGCTCGCATCGGCATCGATCGCACCACCGTTGTGTTGCGAGCTGTTCGCGATCACGCCGACGGCACGTCCCTCGATGCGCGCGAACGCGGTGACCGCGGCAATCCCGAACTCCCTGCGGAGCTCGAGCACCGAATCGGTATCGAAGATCGCCTCGACGATCGGCCGGATCTTGAACGCGCGGCGCCGCTCGGGCGGAATGATCGTGCGTAAAACGGTCTGGTCCGCGCAGCTCCACGTGGTCGCAGCACCGAAGAACGCGAGGTACTTCTTCGCGGCCGCCACCGCGGCAGCCTCGTCGGCGACGCGCACGTCGACGACCCCACTCTTGGTCTGCATGTCGATCGGGCCGACTTCTTCGGGCGTGAAGGTGCCGAGGCCGCCGCCTTCGATCATCGCGGGGCCGCCCATGCCGATCGAGCTATTCTCCGTCGCGATCACGACATCGCACAGGCCGAGCAGCGCGGCGTTGCCCGCGAAGCAGCGACCCGAGACAATCCCGATGCGCGGTGCGAGGCCATTGAGCGCCGCGAACGAGCGAAAGCCAACCGTGTCGAGGCCCGCGACGATCGGCATGTCGGTGTCGTTCGGCCGGCCACCGCCACCTTCGGCGAACAGCACGACCGGCAGCTTCTGTTCGGCCGCGAGCAACACCGCGCGATCGAGCTTCTTGTGGCTCATCACACCCTGCGTGCCGGCGAACACCGTGTAGTCGTAGGCCAGCACCATCACGCGCTGCCCGCCGACCATCGCGGTGCCCGTGATCAGGCCATCTGCCGGGCTCTGCGCGATCAGCTGCTCCTGGGTCAGCCGCGCTCGCTGCGCCGCGACCGCGAGCCCGCCGTACTCCAGGAAGCTGCCCGCATCGACGAGATCCGCGATGTTCGCGCGCGCGGTTCGGGATCCGGTCTTCGCGCGCTTCGCGACCGCCTCGGGCCGCGCGGCATCGAGCGTGGAGGCGATGCGCGTGCGCAGCTCGGCGAGCTCGGCGCGGACTGGTTCGTCATTCGACACGCCGCGAGCATGGCACGTCGACGACGATCGGCGCTGGCCAAGCCCCTAGTTGAGCTTGCCGGCCGTGATGAACGGCTTGCCATCGAGTGTCACGGTCGCACCTGACATCTCGAACGTCAGCCCAGCTTCGCCCTTGATCGTGCCGCCAGCCCAGTCGTTCGCACCGGTCGTGATCGTGACGTTGCCCGCGCCCATGTAGGTCTCGAGCTTGCCGCCGGTCCGGATCACGGGATTGATCCCGAAATCGATCGCGCTGACTTCGACCTTCGTTGCCGGCATGGCGTCGTAGAACGGCTTGAGCACGTCCCACCCCGACTTCGCTGCGATCGTCGTGATCTTGCCGGCCTTGACGTCCG
>JANXOP010000212.1 GCA_025357755.1 Kofleriaceae bacterium
GCGACCCGGATGCCGCGCTGCTCGAGGCCGAGCAGCTTCGCGGCGAGGATCAGACCGGCGCCCGTGCCACCCGAACCACACGCGTAGACCACGGTCAGCGGATGATCCGGGGTCGCAATGCCCTCGAGGTCGGTGACGAGCTCCATCATCGCGCGGATGTAGCCCCAGCTGCCGAGCGCGTTTGAACCGCCTTCCGGCACGATGTACGGTCTGCCACCCGCGGCGCGAATGCGATCCGCGGCGGTCGCGAGCAGCTTGTTGCGCTCGCGCCAGGCGGGTCGCGAGATCCATTCGATCTCCGCACCGACCATGCGGTCGAGCAGCACGTTGCCCTGCGGTGCCGGGGGCTTCGCGGGATCGTCGGTACGCAGGATCAGCACGCTCTTCAACCCGAGCTGCGCCGCCGCCATCGCGGTCGCGCGAGCGTGATTCGATTGCTCGCCACCGCACGTGATCACGTGGGTCGCGTGCTGGGCGAGTGCCTCGGCCATCAGATACTCGAGCTTGCGAACTTTATTCCCGGACAGCTCGCTTCCCGTGTGGTCGTCACGCTTGACCCAGATCCTCGGCAACGGCGGGGTCGAGGCCGCATCCGCGCCGTAGCGCAGCCAGTGGCCACGGGTCGGCGTGTTCGCGAGGCGAAGGCGAGGTGGTTCGACGTCGAGCAGCTTCTCGAGCATGGCGAAAAGAATGCCACGAGCGACGCGCGTGATATCTCAGTGCTGTGAAGCTTCTCTCGTTCTTGCTGATGATCACCGGCGTGCTCGTGGCAGGCTCCGGCACCGTCGGGGCGAAGCCGCACCACAAGAAGCCCGCCAAGGCGGCCGCCGCGGACGATCCGGACGGCAAGCCGGTCAAGAAGCACCACAAAGGGTGGCCGAGCCCCTCCGCCGGCCCGACCGAGTCCGGCGACCCCGAGCTGATCTTCACGTTCGACGACGGGCCCAACCCGAAGACCACGCCGTTCGTGCTCGACACCCTCGCGAAGCATCACATCCACGCCACGTTCTTTCTGGTCGGCGAGATGGCCGAGAAGCCGGCCGCGAAGCCGCTGATCGCGCGCATGCTCGCCGAGGGTCACATCATCGCGAACCACACGATGACCCACCAGGATCTGTGTCGGCTCAAGGACGAAGCCCGCGCGGCGCGCGACATCGATGAGGGCAAGGCCGCGATCGAGAAAGCGGCCGCGCCCTGGACCACCGTCTGGTTCCGGACGCCCTACGGGGTGCGCTGCGATCGCGTCGATGGCCTGCTCGAGGCGCGCCACCTCCAGCACTTCCACTGGGATCTCGATCCGCAGGAGTGGAAACACAACAATACCCAGAAGGCGATCGACTACGTCGAGAAGGAGGTCGGCCGGATGACCGGTCGCAATGTCCTCTTGATGCACGACATCAAGAAGGCGACGGTCGAGGCCTTGCCCGTGATCCTCGATTGGATCGAGACCGAGAACGCGCAGCGCACGACCGACAAGAAGCGCCGGATCCGGATCATCCAGAGCTGGGAGCTCGCGATCGATAAGATGCCCCCCGGCTTTTGGGCCTGGTTCAAGGATGCGACGCCCGATCCGACCGCGTGGGGCACCGCCCTCGCCGCATCACTCCCCTGATCGCGCCCTGATCGCCTGGCGCTATGTATGCGCCGCGGTGACGACGATACGCTCGCGCTTGGAGACGACGACGCCACCCGGCTTCTCGATCGTGACCGCGAACATCGCGAGGTCGTCGACGTGGAGCTTCGGACTGATCGCGACGACGACTTCGCCGGTCGAGGTCACGTCGAACACGCCACCGTCGACGGGGAACGCTTGGTCGCGTGCCTTGTCGAAGATCCACAGCTGATACTGGTACTGGCCTGGATCGTTCGGCCTGAGGCCGACGAACCGCATGAACCCGCGCTGCGCCGAGGCACTCCACACGACATCGCCGGACGCACCGTGTGCATTCGGATCTTGCGTCGCAGTCCACGCGATCGTGATCGGCTTCGCGTCTTTGTTCGCGAGCAGCTGCGTGCGCTCGATAGCGGGTGCCGGGATCGGGGTCACCGTCGGCTCGGCGATCACCGGTGCGGCCGGGTGCCGAGTCGACCACCACACCGCGCCGCCTGCGATCGCGAGGCACGCGGCCGCCGCGATCCACGGCAGGATCACGCGCTGGCGAGGCCGAAGGGGAACGGTCTCGGCCGCCTGGCGCTGCTGCGCGGCGCGACGCTGCGCGAGCTCGTCATGTTGGTGTTCGTGGGGTTCGTGACGAGCGTCGGCTGGTCGCGACATCGGCAGCGGCACCGAGACCGGTGGCGCTTCGATCGAGTAGGGCTGGGAATCTTGCGGCAGCGGGGTGCGCGAGAAAGGGCGCTGCAGTGGTGCGTGCGGACCGGTCGTGTGAGCCGGCGGTTCGCGATCGACGAGCGTCGGACCGCCCGCGAGCGGCGTCGCGTGACCGCTGAACGTACCGGGCGTCAGCACGCGTGGGATCGTCGGCGGGTCATCCGCCTGCGGCGCGGTCGGCAGGTAGTCCGAAGCCGGCGGCAGCGTCGGGCCAGTGGGATCGATGGTGGGATTGGGCGCCGGATGGATCACCGGCGCGGGCTTCGCGGGCCGCCGACCGAGCTTCGGAGGCGGCAGCGTCTCGGGCAGCGCGGCGACGACGACTGGCATCGCCTTGGTCGCGGCCGCGGGCTTTTGCGCGAGCAACGGCTGGGTGATCGGCGCATCGACCCCGGGCTGCGAGGCGAGCAGGATCTCTTCGAGATCGACGCCGACCATCGTGTCACGCGGTCGATCGGGTGGCGGCATCACGACGCCGGGCAGCGTGCGGTGGTAGTTGACCACGCCCGTCCCGGCCGGCGATGCAGCGAGGATCCGCGCAGCCACGGCTGGCGGCATCGGCTCGATCACGGTGCCCGCGACCACGAGCGCGGCAGCTGCATG
>JANXOP010000329.1 GCA_025357755.1 Kofleriaceae bacterium
CGTGCGGCATGAGTGGACGGCGGTGAGCTGCGCCGAGATCGCGCGCTTCTGCGCGAGCACCGCCTCGGCGAGCGCCTGCTCGTCAGGCTCGATCGTCGCGGCGAGCTCGCTGCGCAGCCGCGCATGGAGCGCGATCAATTCGCGCGCCCGGTCGGCCGGCTGGCGCAGCTTGATCAGTAACCGCTCTACAGCGACGAACACCAGCTCACGCTAGCACTGGGATGATTCGCGAAGAACGTGATCGCGTCGCGGATCGCTACTCGTCCTGGTCGTCATCGTACGTGCCGTCATACGGCTGCTGCGCGTTCGGGTCTTGGTTCGGATCGACGAGCTGCGGCTGGGTAAGTGACGGACCGTAGCTCTGATCGTAGCTCTGATCCGTGTAGCCCGGGTCGACGTAGCTCGGCGCGACTTGTGGGCCGTAGCTCGAGTCGTAGCTCGGCGCGACGTTGTACGAGTAGTCGTAGCTCGGCGCGACGTTGTACGAGTAGCCGTAGCTCGGCGCTACGTACGGTTCGTAGTACCAGCGGTTGTCGCGCCAGTAGCGATGCACCGGGCGGTGCGCGACGGCGTAGCCGCCGCGGGAGCCTCCGGAGTACCCCGAGTAGCCGCCACCGCGCGCGATCGGCGCGTGAAAGCCACCACCCACCGAGCCGTGAAAGCCGCCACCCACCGAACCGTGGAAGCCCCCGGACGAGCCGTGAAACCCGCCGCTCGACGAACCGTGAAACCCACCGTTCGCGTGGCCGCCACCCGAGTGACCGCCACCCGAGTGACCACCGCCGCCGTGCCCGCGATCCGCGCTTGCGATGCCAGCCGTCGAGAGGAGGACGGCGAGTCCGATGAGTGTGTTCCGCATGCCAGACCGTAGTGCACCCAGCGTGCCTCACTCCTAGCGCTCGAAAAGGCCGTTTCTTGCCAGGGGTGTGAACGGCGGATTTCTATCGCCCCACCGGCCAAGCTCCGGCACCGCCAGCGAAATAGTTCGCAATCATGCTGGGCCTTGCGTGTCTGTAGAACCGTGGGCGCCCGAACCATCTGCATCGCGATGATCGTCGGCTCGGTCGCGATGATGATCGTCGCCACGCGCCAGCGCACGCGGCCCGCACCGGCGGTGCAGGTGCGCGTGTCCGAGCGACCGTGGTTGAGCCGCGAGGCTGCGGATCAGATCGTCGTGTCGGGCGGTCAGCTGGGTCCGCTGTTCGCGGGCATCGATCTCGGCGGTCCGTCGCCGACCGCGGCGGACCGCGCGCGGATCGAGACGTTCGCGTGCACCCATGATGTCGAAGTTCACTTCGAGGTCGCACACGACGAGCTCGTCGCCGTGCGCTTCGCCGTGACGTACGGCGGCTGCTGTGGCTACGAAGCCGCCGACGCGCTCGCCGCGCGGCTCGCTCGTACACGCTACGAGTGCGCGTGCTTGTGCGGCGACAGGGACAACGGCACGTGGCTGAACAACTGGGCGACCGTGCTCGACGACGGCACCTACCTGCGCGGTCGCGTACGCGTCAACCGCGTCGAGCTCCGGTGGGAGCTCGCCGATAGTCGCGACGAGCTCGTCGCCCGAGCCGTGGCCTTGCTCGGGACCGACCGCGATCAGCTCCTCCACAACGCCGGCGATCGCTGGACCGCTTCGACCGGCCGGCTCGAGGTGCCCTATGCAGCCTCGGAGGAACGGCTGGTCGCGTTCCAGGTTGCCGTCGAGCACGGCGTGGTCGCGGGGGTGGCCCTCGACGCGACCGAGCTCGGTGGCGAAGCCGAGCCGCTGCTCGAGACAAGGATACGCGCCCGGTGGGGCACGCCACGGGTCGTCGAGCGTCCGTCGCCCGAAACCCGCTCGGAGGAAGCGTGGACGTTTCGCGTGAATGGCCGGCTCGTCGAGGCGAGGCTTAGCTCCGCGACCCTGATGGTGCGCTACGTCGGTACGTGGCCGACGACCTGACGGCGCTTCGCGGGGCCCGGTAGCGGCGGCCTGCGGCTTTTCCTGATTCGATCACTCGGCGGGCGATGCGTATCCCTCCGCCCCGACCCAGGCCGTATAGTCGCGCGATGCAGGGAAGCGTGCAGATCGTAGACGACGACGGCGATGTCGGTGACCTGCTGCGCGGCGCACTCGCGAAGCGCGGCTTTTCGACGACGACCGTGACCTCGGCCGAGGCGAGCCTCGCTGCCCTCGAACAGGCCCCCGTCGATATCGTCGTCACCGACATCCACATGGGTGCCATGTCGGGCATCGAGCTGTGCCAGCAGATCCGGCAGAAGCACCCCGATACGCTCGCGATCGTGATGACCGGCACCGCCGATCTGCAGACCGCGATCGCGGCGATCCAGGCCGGGGCCTACGACTACATCGCCAAGCCCGTCGCTGCCGATGCGCTCTCGATCGTGGTGAGTCGCGGCGTCGAGCACTTGAAGCTCAAGCGCGAGCTCGCGAGCTTGCGCAAGGCGACCCCGCCGGTGCACGGCATCTCGGGAACCAGCCCGGCGATTCGCGCGACGATCGACATGGTGGCGCGCGTCGCTTCGAGCGATGCGACGGTCCTCATCACCGGCGAGTCGGGCACCGGCAAGGAGCTCGTCGCGCGCGCGCTCCACGCACAATCGGGTCGCGCTGCGCAGCCATTCATCGCGATCAACTGCGCGGCGATGCCAGCGCCACTGCTCGAGAGCGAGCTGTTCGGTCACGTCGCGGGTGCGTTCACGGATGCGAAGCGCTCGCGCGACGGGCTGTTCGTGCAGGCCGGTGCGGGGACGATCCTGCTCGACGAGATCGGCGAGATGCCGCTCGAGATGCAAGTGAAGCTGCTGCGCGTGCTCCAGGAGCGCACGGTCCGCCAGGTCGGCGGCTCCGACGAGACGCCGATCAAGGCCCGTGTCGTCGCGGCGACGAATCGCGATCTCGAGCACGAGGTGCGCGAGCGCAGGTTCCGTGAAGATCTGTTCTATCGGATCAACGTGGTCCAGATCGCGGTGCCTCCGTTGCGCAACCGGATCGAGGATGTGCTCCAGCTCGCGCAATCGTTCCTGACGCGGATCGCGCGAACCTCGAAGAAGCCGGTCGAGGGCATCTCCGAAGGCGCGGCGCAGAAGCTGCGCGAGTACGACTGGCCGGGCAACGTTCGCGAGCTCGAGAACTGTATCGAGCGCGCGGTCGCGCTGTGTACGCACTCGCACATTACCGTCGAGGATCTGCCGCCCTCCGTGATCGCGACGAACGAGACCGCGATGGCGCTGCCGACCTCACCGCTCGAGATGATGACGCTCGACGAGCTCGAGCGCCGGTACGTGCGTCAGGTGCTCACCGCCTCGAAGGGCAACAAGACGCACGCCGCACGCGTGCTCGGCATCGATCGGCGTTCGCTCTATCGCCGCCTCGAAGGTGGGCCGGAGCCCGAGGAGGCGGCCGCGCCGGAGGGCAGCGCGCCGGTCGAGGGCAGCGAACCCTAGGTGCTCCTCTCGGCGTGCGGACGGGCATGCGACGGGCATGCGACGATACGGCGATGAAGCTCGCCTCGGTCGTGTGGTTGTTCACGTGCACCGCTTCCGCGGGGGGCAAGCCACCCGTCGCGCGGGACTGGAGCGCGCATCCTGCGATCGTCGAGCGAGATGATATCGACGAGATCTATGCGCTCAGCGATCCGCATGGCGGTGCCCTCGAGCGCGCCGCGCTGCTCGAGGCGAATCATCTGATCGCGGGCACGAGCTGGAAAGGGGGCAGCGCGGTGCTCGTCGTCGCTGGCGACTTGATCGACAAGGGGCCCGATTCCCTCGGCGTGATCGATCTCCTGCGCAGGCTCGGGCCGCACGTGATCGTGACGATGGGTAATCACGAGGCCGAGTTCCTCGCGGACCCGACGAACAAGAAGGCGACGTCGACCGGTGCCGATGCGGCCGGCATCGTCACGCAGCTCGGCGCAGACAAGGCGGCCGCGGTCGCCTCGGCGAGCGATCCAGAGGGCCGTGGTCGCTGGCTCGCGGATCTCCCGTTCGGCGTGCGGATCAAGAAGTGGTTCTTCGCGCATGGCGGTAACACGAACGGCGAATCGGTCGCGATCCTCGCGAAGCGGCTCCAGGCTGCGGTCGACAAGGACGGCTTTGGCGCCAAGGACATCACCGGCAAGGATTCGATCCTCGAGGCGCAGAACTGGTACGGCAAGGACCTCGGCGCGAAGAAGGCGGCCGATGCGCTCGGCGTGAACCACATCGTCTTCGGACACGATCCGGGCGCGCTCGGCGAGCACGGCCACATCGTCGCGGCCAAGGACGGGAGCCTGATCAAGCTCGATGTCGAGATGGGCCTCCACGACAAGCGTGCGGTGACGAGCGGCCTGATGCTCCACATCAAGACCAAGGGCTCGGACTCGGCGGAGATCCTGGACGCCAGCGGCAAGGCGACCCCGCTGCTCTAGCGTCTCCGGTGTCGGTACCCGGCGAGCGTTTTCGCTCAGGCCTCGAGCAAGTCGACCGAACTGTCACAGTCGAGGAGCACCACCGGGGCGGTTTGGGTCGCTTCTGTCGAGACAAAGTCGGCGGTAGGAACGGCCTCGGTGGTGTCGCAGGTGCTCGCTTCCGTTGCAGGTTTGGCAGCGGCAGTCTCGGTCGACACGGGCGCCACGGGCGCATCACAGAGAACGTCGGTTTGCATGACGTCGGGTAGAGCGAATCCCATGCCGGTCAGGCGGCCTCGAGCCTGCTCACTCCGCGAGCGATGGTAGGACGTCCCGATATGCGCCAATCGTCGGCGACACGGGCGGTGCTTCGCGCGGAGACGGTCCGGCACGTTCGACGTGGCAGCTGCTCGGATCAGGCTTGTGCGACTGGCCCGAGATTTCGCAGAGCTTGACGGAGATGTTCGCTCCGTCTTGATAGACCGCCGCGACGTAGTAGCCATCCGGGTCGCAACCGGCGAGTGCAATCATCAGGAGCAAGAGCTTCATCGCACGATCATGCGCGGGCACCACGCGCGTGCCCGTGAAGGCATCGTGAAGCGTACGATGGCGATCATGCGGTTCGTCCTGGCACTGTTATTTTTTGTGACGACCGCGCACGCCGATCCGACCTGGATCCATGCGGAGCTCGATCCACTCACGTTCGCGAACAGCGGCTACGGCGGCCAGGTCGGTTTTCGCTTTCCGCAGCTGCATGGCGTGCGGCTCGCGGTCGCGAGCTTCTCCCTCCACGTTCCAGATCCGCTCTCGCAACTGAACGGGAACCAGGGCTTCGACGAGAAGGTCGAGCCGAGTGGCGCGTTCTATGCGCTCTACTATTTCGGCGCGCCCGGCGAGAACGGCTTCGCGGTCGGCGCCTCGTTCCGGATCTTGAAGCTCTCGATCACGCGCGACGACACCGCGGATACCGAGGCACGCGTCACTGAAATCTCGCCCGAGGCGATCGTTGGATATCAGTGGCATCCATTTCCGGTCAGCGCTCCGGGGTTCTATCTCCAACCGTGGTTCGGGCTCGGTGTCGACGTGTGGAGAAACCACGCAGCGATCGTCGGCGGTAAGCAGTACGACGAGCTCCCGATCGATCCATTTTTTACGGTGAACCTCGGCTACGAGCAGCCGCTGTGATCTAGGCTCGCGGCCATGACCATCACGCTCTATCACCACCCGTTCTCGCGCGCGGCCGGAATCGTGTGGGCGCTCGAGGAAATCGGCCAGCCGTACGAGCTGAAGTTCGTCGACATCATGAAGGGCGGCCAG
>JANXOP010000355.1 GCA_025357755.1 Kofleriaceae bacterium
GGAGCTCGCACGCAAACGTCCTGCACGCCGCGTCGCCGGCGAACGTATCAAATGCCGCGCACATCGATGACCCGCCGCTTGTTGCGAGGCCGTGCTGCGGTCGATCGATGGTCCGAGTGATGCCGCGCGGCGCCGCGCCGCGCTGCGCGTGCGATCGACGAACATCGACGGCCCCGTGGCGCATCGAGCGCCGTGGTCGGACTGCGGCCGATGATGATCGCGGGGGAGCTCGTACGCAGACGTCTTGCGACGGTCCGAGTGATGGCCGTGACCTTGCGGCCGTCGATCTACGCTCGCACGGCGCGCTCGAACCCAGTCGGCGAGGGCCTTCGAGGCATCGAGCTGCTCGAGTCGCGGGCGACGCCGCGCGGGGCGGATGGCCTGACCGGCCTTGGTTCGAGCCACGATCGCGCCACGATCGGCTGACGATGATCCTCCGTAGATCGGTCGTCAAGCGTGGATCACAGGCCGTGCGATCCTGTTTAGAGGTGCTGGTAGCCGAGCAAGAAGCCGATGCCGGTGTACGTGATCGTGGTGCCTTGATCGCTGTAGAAGCCCGGGTTGACCTCGATCGAGAGGTTGACGGTGTTCTCACCCGTCGCGATGAAGTTATAGCCCGCGCGTAGATCCATACCGAACGCAGTCCTGGAGTCCTGTCCACCCGAGTTGTTGCCTCTGAGTGCGAGGAGCGAGAGCCCGATCCCGCCACCAAACCAGACGTGATCGTTCGCCCAGTACTGGAGGCTCGGTCCGATGAACTCGTGGCTCAAGTTCGCGCCGTTCTGGCTCAACGTGAGGCCGGCGATGCGTCCCGTGATCGCGACATCGGGAGAGATCCATCCGCCGACACCGAGCGATAAGCCGGCGATGGCGGCATCCGAGTTATCGCTAAGACCTCCGCCGCTCGCGTGGATCCAGCCGGCACCGAGGTTCGCTTCGAACGTCATCCCGTTGCGATAGACCGCACCACCACTCGGCTCGCCCACCGGTGCGGCCATCGGCGCGGGCGGCTGCATGGATGGTTGCGCGAACGCCACCGCAGGAATCAACAACAACGCCGCCACGTACGAGTTACGCATATCGCCGCAGCCTCTCATCAAGCGGTGGCCAGTGGCGACGAAAGTGACCATCTACCAGCGTTTGCCAGCAACAGCCGGAACGGAGGTCTCGAGTGCTAGAGGCCGTCGCACGTGACCGGCGCGGTCATGCACGTCGTGTTGCAGTAGCCGCTCGAGCAGTGGCTGCTGTCGCTACACGTCGCGCCGTTCGCCTGGAGCGCGACGCAGGTCGTGCCCTGGCAATACGAACCGTCGGCGCAGCTCAGCGAGCAGGTCTGGCCCACCGTCGGCTTCACCTTGCACATGCCGTCGGTCGGCGGCGTGCCAGCGCTCGCGCCTTCGCAGTTGCCCGAGGTGCACTCGTACGATTGAGAGCACGCGCCGCCGTTCGCGACCTTCGGGACCAGGAAGGTATTGCAGCCCGAGGCCGTCATCGCCTGACCCGAGTACTGGGCGCAGGTCAGGCTCTCGATCGCGGCGACGCAATCACCGGCCGCGGCCGCGTCGTACTCGAGGCGACCTGCGGTGACCGATGCCTGATACGACGGGACCAAGAGACTGCTGAGCAGGCCACCGATCTGGCTCTCGCAGTTTGCTTCGGTCGTGACCATCGCACCGTACTCGGCCATGATCTCGGTCGCCGTGCAGCACTCGAACGACTTGCTGCACGAAGCCTTCGACAGGGACGCCGCGAGGCCGGTGAGCTCGACAGGATCGCCGGTAGCGGTACCCGAATCACTACAACCACCCGCGATCGCTAAGACAACCAGAAATTTGTGCATCCGATTACGTTACGACGAGGTGAGAACCGGATGCAATTTTGCGGATGGCAACGTGCGGCTTTTTCATCAATACTCGCGCTCGTCATGAAGGTTCTCCTCGTGCTCGCCGTCACGCTCGCCTCGGTCGCATGCAACAAGAGCTCGGAAGCGAAGCCGGCGCCCACCAAACCGGTCGCGACCACGCGGTTCGAGATCGCGGTCACGGATGAAGGCTTCAAGCCGGACGACGTGAAGGTGCCGGCAGCGACCCCGATCACGCTGGTGTTCACGCGTAAGACCGATCAAACCTGCGCCAAAGAAGTGGTCCTCACGGTCGGTGGCAAGAAGATCCAGAAGGCGCTGCCGCTCGGCACGCCGGTCGAGATCGCGGCGACCTTCCCGACCGCAGGCAAGTTGAGCTACGCGTGCAGCATGGACATGATCAAGGCGACGCTCACGGTTCAGTAGCGGTCGGGTGCTTCGCGAACAACGCCCGCGCCCTCACCGCCGACGGGTCGGAAAGGCGACGTCGATCGTCGTTCCCGAAGCGCTCGTCTCGATCTCGATCTGGCCTTCGTGCATCGCGACGAAGCTGTGCACGATCGACATCCCCATGCCGGTGCCCGATTCCTTCGTCGAGAAGAACGGCTCGAACACGCGGCTGCGGACCTCGTCGGGCATCCCCGTGCCATCGTCCGAGATCCTGAGGTGCACGCTGCGCTCGGCGCGTGTGACCTCGATCGTGACCCGGCTGCGTGCGGCCTCGATCGCGTTGCGTACGAGGTTCTGGACCACTTGGTGGAGCTTGCCTGGATCGACAGGAAGGGGCCCGATGGTGACGACATCGTCGAACGCGAGCGTGACCCCGCGGACATCGGCGATCATGCGCTCGAGCTCGACGACGTCGCGCACCACGCTGGTCACGTCGTAGTCGACGAGGTGGAGCTCGGGCGGCCGCGCGAACTCGAGGAACTCGTTGAGTAGCGTGGTGAGCCGCTCGATCTCTTGATGCGCGAGCTCGACCGGCTCGAGCACCTTCGGATCGTCATCCTTGCGGCGGAGTCTGCGCTCGAGCAGCTCGAGCTGGAGCTTGGCCGCGTTGAGCGGGTTGCGGACCTCGTGAGCGAGCCCGGCACTCATCGTCTGCAGCGCGTTGATCCGATCGGTCTGGATCGTGCGCTCGCGCTTGACGAGCTTGTCCTCGGAATCGAGCTGGTAGTGGCGCAACATCAGGGCGAGCTCGACATCGAACAGCTTCTCGACGGCCCGCATCACGTCGAGCGCTTCCTCCGCGGGATAGAGCTCGCGGATGTGATCGAGATACGCGACGCGCACGACATTCATCGCGGTGAACATGTACTGCTGCGCGAGTCCGATCCGGACGTGGACCCGACCGATGCGCGAGCGCCGTTCGTTGAACGCGAGATCGTAGGGCCCTCGTAGCCCCGTCGACATCCAATCGATCAGGGTCAAGCGCAGCCGTTCCACCTGTTCGGGGCCCGAGAGCACGGCAGCGGCGACCGGATCGGCCCACACCGCCTCGTAGAACCTCTCGGCAATCCGCGCGAACGACGGCTGCAGCCGGTCGTGCAGCGCGACGAGCCGCGCTCGATCGCTGTCGTCGAGCTGCACGTAGGTGAGGAGCTCTTCGAGGATCACGGCTTCGAGATCGTGCCCTTTTGGACGACGGCGAGGTCTGATCGCGGCGCTTCGTTGTACTGGTGTAGCCGGTACTGGATCGTCCGTGGACTGATCCCGAGGATCTCGGCGGCCTTCGAGGTCGAGCCACCGGTCACCTTCATGGTCTCGAGGATCGCATAGCGCTCGAGCTCCTCCATCGTCGAGCCCGGAATCGCGGGCGCTCCGGCGGCGATCGACATCGCCGCCGGCCGTACGGTGGTCGGCAACACGCGGGTCTCCACGGTCGTGCCCGTGGTCAGCACCACCGCGCGCTCGATCGCATTCTCGAGCTCGCGGACATTGCCCGGCCAGTGGTAGCTGGTCATCAGCTCGAGCGTCTCGATCGATAGCTTGTCGATCGTCTTGTTGTTCGCCTTCGCGTACTTCACGAGGAAGAACTCGGCGAGAGCAGCGATGTCGCTCGGCCGGTCGCGGAGC
>JANXOP010000366.1 GCA_025357755.1 Kofleriaceae bacterium
CTGCTCGCGCTGATCGACGAGCGGATGGAATCGCTTAGAGCTCGAGCTCTACGGCCTTGCGAACACTCGCTTCGAGTGCCCTCTTGCCCTTCGCCGTGATCTTCGAGTTCCGCAGCTGGAGCTTCGTTAGCGAGCGCAGGATCGGCGATGCCGCCAGCGCGAGAGCTCCCTTGTCGCCGAAGGCGTTCGATCCAGCTCGCAGCACGCGCAGCGACGGCTTCTCGACCGCGTGCGTGGCGAACTCGATCATCGCCGCCGCGCCGATCTTGCAGTTCGCGAGCACGAGCTCTTCGAGTCGCGTGCACCTGGTGTCGATGGCGACCTCGCGCAGCTCGTTGCCATGGAACTTCCACGGCTGAAAATCGAGCACGCGCAGGTGTTCGAGCGAAGTCCCCTCGGCGAACAGCTGCGTGATCGAGCCATTCGTCGGATGAAACCGACGCAGCGGTTCGCGCGCGAACACCCCCGGCGCGTTGCGTATAAAATCGGGGACCTGCATGTCGACGGAGTCGACAAACCCGCGCCGGAAGTGCCACCTGGTCGGCGTACCGCGCACGTAGTCGCCGCCACCTTCGAAGCCGTACTCGATGCGCGTGCCGGCAAACTCTCCGACCCAGTCCTTCTTGTGCTTCTTCAGGAGCTCGGCCTCCCGCTCGGCAAGCTGGGCAGGCGCCCCATCGCCGAGCCGATCGCGCTCGAGTTGTAGCGCGATGAATTCGCCGCGTGGATCGCCAGCTTGCGTGAGCCAGTCGGCGTAGACCATACGTGGTGCGTCGGCGTCGGGGTCGGCGAGCACCTCTGCGAGGAGCTCGTTTGCCGATTTCGGTTTCGGAGTGGGCGGACTGATGGTGCGGGTGTACATGGGTGCGCTCGTGGCCGGGCTAGCGTTGCCGATGAAGAGTCCACCACGCGACCACCGAGAATGCGATCGTCTGCGCGCCGAGCGTCGCCATCGCGGCCCACAACGGCAACAGGGGTTCCAGCTGAAGCGCAGGCCCCGAGAGCGCTTGCATGTCGACGATCTCGCTCATCGCATCGACGCTCGCATGCGAAGACACGGCCCACGCCATGATCTCCGTGGGACCGTGCAGCGCGAACATCAAGCCAGCAAACACGACTTGCGGCACGAGCACGAGAGGGATCAAGCTCGTCGCCTTGTCCGGCGTCGACGCGATCGCGGAGATACACAGCCCGAGCGCGACGCCGGCGAGCCCGGTCAGCACGATCACCGCAAAGAGCTCGAGTGCCGCGGGGAAGGGCGGCATGTGCGTATGCAGCGCGATCGTGCCGAGCAGCAACGCGGATTGTGCGATCACGAGCAACGCCAGGACTGCCAACTTCGACGCGACATACGGGCTCGCGCGCAACCCTGCGAGTCGCTCGCGCCGGATCACCGAGCTCTCCTTGCAGATCTCGCGCGCCGAATTGATCACGCCGAACCACACGCCGGTCGTCGCGATCATGAAGATCAGCTTCTTCGCCTCGATGTGGCTCGAGGTCAGGCTGTCTGGTTGCGACACCAACGCGAGCAGCACGCCGATCACCGGGGCTTGCGCGAGCAGCAGCAACAGATTCTTGCGATCCGAGAGGATGAGCTCGAGATAGCGCCGGCACAGGAGCGTGAACTGATTCCACCGCGAGTGGCTGAACGTCTTCGAGCGACGCTCGTTCTCCTCGCGCTGCTCGCGGCTCGGCCCGTCGAGCGGCGCGCGCGCCGGTCGCTCGACCGCGTACTTCTGATACTGCAGGGAGACGTGATACGCGGCCTCGAGCGCGGCCGCGTCGCCCGGCACGTCGATCTTCGCGTAGATGTCGGCGAAGTCGCGCACGCCGAAGAACTCGAGCGCCTGGGACGGCGGTCCGAAATAAACCAACCGGCCCGTCGTCAGGAACGCGATGTGATCGCAGACGTTGATGTTCTGCGTCGCGTGCGTGATCAGCACGATCGTCCGCCCACCGTCGGCGAGCCGGCGCAACGTGTACATCAGCTTGCGCTCGAGCCCCGGGTCGAGCCCACTCGTGGGCTCGTCGAGGAACAGCAGCACTGGATCGGCGAGCAACTCGCACGCGATCGAAACGCGCTTGCGCTGCCCACCCGAGAGCTGATCGACACGTTTGTGCCGATGCTCGGTCATCTCGACCTCGTCGAGCACGTGCGTGACCCGCGCTGCGATCTCGCCCGCGGCCGTATCGGCAGGCAGGCGCAAGCGCGCCGCGTGATGGAGCGCGCGATCGACGCTGAGCGTGTGATGCAGGATGTCGTCCTGCGGCACGTACCCGATGACCGAGCGATAGGTCTCGTACGCCGCGTACAGATCGTCGCCGTTGATCGCGACCCTGCCGGTGGTCGCGTACGCGAACCCGCACAGCGCGGTCATCAGCGTCGACTTGCCCGATCCACTGGCGCCGACGATCGCGACGAGCTCGCACGGCTCGATCGAGACCGTCATCGGGTGGAGTAGCGTCGCGGAACCGATCGTGCGCCCGACCGCATGCGCGTCGATGCGAAACGCGCCGCGCTGATCGAACGAATCGAGGCTGTCACCGTCGTAGGTCAGTCGAAATGTACCGATCTGCACGATGTCGCCGGGAACCAAGATGTGATCCCGAATGCGCCGTCCATTGACGCGCGTACCGTGCGCGGAATTGGCGTCGCGGAGCACGTGCTTGCCTTCTCGCCACGACAGGTCCGCGTGGTGTCGCGAGACCAGTGGCTGATCGAGCACAAGGTCGGTACCGCTGCGGCCGATCGTCAACCGCTCCGTTCCCGGCGGCGTCGCGAAGTGCTGCACCGGCGCGATCCGCGGCGCGAGAGCGTTGCGGTACACGAACGTGACGAGCCCGTGCGTGCGCGGGTCCGGCAAGCGCACGATATCGCCGTCGTGCAACATCGTCGGCTCGGCGATCAGCTTGCCGCCGATCAGCACCGCACCCTGCGCGACGAGCTGGTGCGCACCGCCCTCCTCGTCGATGCGCACGTGGTGCGGCG
The DNA here is from genome assembly GCA_025357755.1 of Kofleriaceae bacterium. Taxonomy (GTDB): domain Bacteria; phylum Myxococcota_A; class Polyangia; order Haliangiales; family Haliangiaceae; genus JABFXX01. The sequence continues at coordinate 2,990 of JANXOP010000366.1, forward strand.
CGATCCACGACGCGCGCTGCACCAGGTCACAATCCTCGGCGCTGCCGATCACGACGGTCGGCGCGGTCAGCTCGACGACCTGCCCCTCTACCTCGAGCGTAGCTGTCACGCGCGCGAGCTTACACGCGCGGATCGAACAACCAGAACACGATCTCCGCACAGAAGAACACGACCGGAAAGATCAGCAGGCCGAGCAACAGGCATTGACCGCACGCCGCCCGACATCACCCGCTCGCCGGAGACCTCGCCGATCGCCTCCTGGATCCTGCCGTGACTCTCGCCGCGCTGGATGACGGTTTGCGTCACCAACCAGGCCGGTAGGGCGACGAGGTTGTCGGCGAAGCAGTAGTCGCAACGCACGCCGAGCGCGTCGGCGGGCACCGTCGTTCATGATGTGCGCTCGTGTGTTCGCCGCAATGGGCCCGATCGTCGTTGCTCCCAACGGAACACGCGAATGGGCGCCTTCGAGATCGCGAGGCAGCCCTGCGTTCGCCTGTAGCACAAGCGTGTCTCGGCTCGCGTCGACGGTCCAGATCCGAGCGAACGATCCCGCGAGCTGCTCGACGAGCGTCTCCGTGCAGTGCTCAAGCGAGCCAGCTTCCTTTCCCTCGACGACCTGCGTGCCCGCACGATGAAGTTCATCGACTACTTCAACGATGTCCTCGCCAAGCCGTTCCGCTGGACTTACACCGGCAGACCGCTTCGAGCATGAACGGACGCGACTTTGGCCAAGCACATCCGCGCGCGCGTCGGGGTCCGCGTGAAGATCCAGCTCGACCGCCACGACCGGAGCCTGCGCACGGGCATGACCGCGCCCATCGCGATTCACACGAACTAAAAAAGGTGCAACCACCGAGGCGGATGTGCCTGCTCTCTGTCGACGAGAGACGTTTTAGATCACGTAGTTGTGGAATCTCTTCGGGGACCGGGTTCGCGGCGATCGCCTCCGTGCGCGAGAGGCGAACGACCCGAGCAAGCCCAGCATGCGCGGCAACGAACAAGCATACAAACTGGAGCTCGGTCAGTGACCTGCACCGAGCACGGCGAGCCCGACGTGCATCAGGACGCCAGGAGCCGCGTCGCGGTATAGGCCGGTAGGGTCGCCAGCCAGCGGCCGCTGCTCGACCTCGCCCGATACCTCGACCCGGTCACCGATCGCGAGCCTCGCCTCGTGGATCTCGTTGTACGGGAACAGCTTCCATGCAGCGGACGCGTCCGCCGGGTCGAGCCAGCGGACGAGGTCGTCGACCGCGGTATCGTCGCCATCGAGCTGGACCAGCGAGCTCGCGATCCAGAGCGCACCGGGCGCGACCCGCAACCGCGCCTCGCCTTCGAGCGCGATGTCGAGTCCAGCCGACGCACCGGCGCGCAGCGTCGTGCGCGTCCCCCACGAGCCGGTGTACCGGAGCTCGACGGCCCACGCCGCGCAACGCATCAGGCTCCCAGGAGATATGCACTCCGCGGCCGAGATGATGTGTCCGGGGCCGAGTCGAGGCCACCGGGGGAGAGCGGTCGTCGCGCTCGGGATGTAGCGAAGTCCTCGCGTGACGGAGGTCGCGAGCCCGACGACGCCGCCGAATAGCCCGAACCCGGCGGAGAGAATCGGGTCGCCGGTCGCCGCGTACGTCGCGCCGTAGAGCCCAGCACCGAGCACGAGCCCGAGCTTCGCGCGCCGCGCCGCCGGTAGGCGCGCTCCGAGCAGGCGAGTCCGAGCGGCGTCATCGCCCCACATCCGATCGACGAGGCGCGCGCGCCCCTCCGGGTCGTCAGGCGTCCACACCTCGCTCGCGTCGATCGCGCACGGTGCCCCGGGCTCGACGAGGCGACGACAGCGTGGACAGACTGCTCGCATAGCTTCGAGCGGGGGAGCATCGAACAGAACGTCGGCCGGGTGCACCGTAGCCAGGTATCACGCGGTCACCGACACCACCAACCGAGCTTGGCGTGATGCCGCGGCTCGAGGTCGTGACGCCGGCGTGCGCTGCGTCCGCTGCGTCCGCGTACCGGGCACGGCCGCGGCGCCGGCAGCGGAGCAGACAGCTCGAGGTTCATGCTCGCAGCATCGAACGGATCCGAATAAAACAGAACGAGTTCTCCGTCAGAACCTTCGACCGAGCGCCGTCGCACGTCGCGCGAGAGCGCTCACTCGACCTCGGCGGACAATCGCGATCGCGGCGCTCGTCGTCGGACTTCGCAAGCTGGTCACGGCTGGCCTCGCGGCAACATCCACTCGTTGAGAGCTCGATGAAGTCTGCACTCGGCATGTACGCAACCCGCTGCGTAACAACGTAGCCTACGCCGATGACGCGCGGCCATTTCCTGGAGCTGGGCACGATCGCGCCGCGCGGTCTCGGTCCACGTCGCGTACGAGCATATCTCCCAGCGGTTTCCGGACCACGTCCGCTCCTCCTCATGTTCGATGGCCAGAACCTCTTTGGCGACGCGGGCTCTTTCGCCGGTGGCTGGCACGTTCACCACGCCGTCGATCGCATCGCTCGCGATCGCGCGCCGATCGTGGTCGCCATCGATCACGGCGGCGTGGATCGCATCGCGGAGCTCTCGCCTTACAGCGATGGCAGCCGCGGCGGCAAGCTCGACGCGGTCCTCGGTGCCGTCACCGAAACGCTCCTGCCGCGCCTGCGTACGCAGCTTCCGATCGCGGGACTGCCCTTCATCGGCGGCTCCTCGCTCGGCGGGCTCGCCGCGCTATACGCTCACTTTCTGCGGCCGGATCTGTTTGCCGGTGCGCTCGCGATGTCGCCATCGTTGTGGTTCACCCATGATCGCTTCGCACGCTTCGTCCAATCGCGCCCGAACCCGCTGCACTCGCGGATCTACCTCGATGCTGGCGCCGCGGAGGGGCGAGGGTCGACGAGCGTTCTCGTCGAACGATTCGGGCGTGAGCTTCGCCGACGTGGCTGGCGTGCGACAGGCGAACACCGCGTCCTGGTTCGGATCGACCCGCGTGGTCGCCACACGGAGGGATCGTGGCGCCGGAGGTTCCCCGCGGCGCTGCGTTTCCTGCTCGCGCCAGATCTCGAGGCGCGAAATTAGCTCCACCGCGCCTCCGAATTCGTGCGACCGCACGCACCCTGGCGGCTCTCGGGAGCGAGTGTCCCTGATGAACCTTCGCACGACCGCCCTCTGCCTCGCCCTATCCGCCGCCGCGTGCGGCAAGAAGTCCACCGCGAGCGCACCACCGCCCGCGCAACCGAGCACCGGCGCGCCGCTCGCGTTCGTCGTCGACAAAGTCAACGTCGGCGACAAGGGCCCGAACGGCTCGCTCGAGGCCCGCGCCTACAACTTCTCCGACAAGAAGATCGGCGGCTACTCGATCCTGATGCGCTATTACGACAAGGCCGGCGCGGTGCTGCAGGTCAAGGCCGGCACGCCGTTCGAGCAGAGCTACGACAGCTGGTCGTTCATGGGCCGCTCGTACATCTGCGCGCCGAAGGGTTGGTGCACCTTCACGATCGACCACCTCGAGATCCCCGCTGGCACGGTGAAGGCCGAGGTCCTCGCCCAGCGGCTCACGGCGCTCAAGGACGACGTCCACCCGGAGGACTCGGACTTCTTCTCCATGAAGGATCACGAGTGGCCAGGCGCGAGCAAGGAGCCCGTGAAGTGGCCGGCGGCGATCGCTCCGTGGGGTGACCGCGCGAAGCTTCAAGCCGCATGGCAGGGCGCGTGGGCCGGCGACGGCACGGGCCTCGGCAACACGGCAGCGTGGGCCATCGACGGCACCAAGGTCACCTTCGTCGACAAGAGCGGCGAGCAGAAGTTCGAGCTCGACATCCAGAGCCCCTGCGAGGCTGGCTTTGGCGGCGGCACGAACGGCGGCTGGGTCAGCGTGTTCACGCTCAAAGACGGCCAGCTGATCACGGGTCTCGGTGACGCCGGCTACCGCAAGGGCAACACCGCACTCGTGTGTGGGTTCGGCTCGGTGTGGCAGTTCGATGGCACCAAGTGCACGCGGTGGGAGAATCACTTCCGCAAGTGGGAATCGAGCGAGGGCCACTGCGGCTTCAAGCAGGAGGACGGCAAGGAGGTCTTCTTCTACGAGGGCAGCAGCGACGGCCACCAGTCGGTCGTGCAGATCGACGGAGACACGCTGTGGACCGAGCAGCTCAAGAACGGGCACGCCAAGAAGCAGCCGGACCTGGCCGCCGCGAAGACCACACAGAAGCTGTAAATCCGATGCTATCGTCGCGTCATGGTCGCGACGACGCACCACTACTCGTTCGAGGACTACCTCGGCGTCGAGGAGGCCAGCACGGTTCGTCACGAGTTTCTCAACGGCGACATCTTTGCGATGGCGGGCGACACGCCAGAGCACGCCGCGCTGTCGGCAGCGATCCTGGTGGTGCTCGGAGCGGCACTGCGCGGCGGCCCCTGCCGTACGTACAGCTCCGATCTTCGGGTGCGCGTCTCCGCTAGCGGGCTTGCAACCTATCCAGATGCTGCCGTGATCTGTGGACCTGCGAGCCACGATCCGACGTCGCCGACTCACGTCACGAACCCATCGGTGCTGGTCGAGGTCATGAGCACCAGCACCGCGGCCTACGACCGCGGCGAGAAGCGCGAGCACTACCAGCGAATCGACACGCTCCGCGAGTATGTCTTGATCGAGCAAGATCAAAGAGCGGTCGAAGTCTTCGTGAAGTCTGCTGACGGAACGTGGAGTCACCAGATCTATCGTGCGGGTGCGGAGGTGTGCGTTCCGTCGCTCGGCGTGTCGTTTGCCGTCGACGAGCTCTACGCGATCGCTGGCCTCTGAGCGGATCGCTCGAAGCCTCTACTAACCTTAGAGTGAACTTCGGAGTGCGCAGACTTTGCGCACGAGCAATGCATTCTGCGCGGGATACGAAGCACGCAACCTTCGACCGGCTGGTGAAGGTTGTTGGCGCGGTGCTGTGGCGCTGAACGAAGGGACGCCGTGTTGGCTTACACGATGCACTCTCGATGAAGCCACACTCCGAAAGGAATCATCGATGAAGGCACTCGTCTATCACGGGCCCAACAAACGTGCGTGGGAGGAAGCAAAGAAGCCGAGCGTCAAAGCTCCGACCGACGCCCTCGTCCGCGTGCTCAAGACCACGATCTGCGGCACCGACCTTCACATCATGAAGGGTGATGTTCCCACGGTCACGGAAGGGCGCATCCTCGGCCACGAAGGCGTCGGCGTCGTCGAGGAGGTGGGTGCGAGTGTCTCGAGGTTTCGCAAGGGTGACCACGTCGTCATCTCGTGCATCACCGCATGCGGCAGCTGTAGCTTCTGCAGGAGGGGATGTATTCGCATTGCGAGGACGGAGGCTGGATCCTCGGCAACCTCATCGACGGCACACAGGCCGAGTACGTCCGGATACCGCACGCCGACAACAGCCTCTACGCCGTTCCGCCCGGGGCCGACGAGGCAGCGCTCGTCATGCTAAGCGACATCCTGCCGACCGGCTTCGAGTGCGGCGTCCAGAATGGGCGCGTCGAGCCGGGCCAAACCGTCGCGATTGTCGGCGCAGGGCCGATCGGGTTGTCCGCGTTGATGACCGCGCGACTCTACTCGCCAGCCGAGATCATCATGATCGATCTCGACGACAACCGCCTCGAGGTGTCACGAAGGTTCGGCGCGACCAAGGTCATCAACAGTCGTGATGGAAAGGCCGCCGCGACCGTCATGGACATGACCCAGAAGCGAGGCGTAGATGTGGCGATCGAAGCCGTCGGTGTTGCCGACACCTTTGAGCTTTGCCAGGCGATCGTCGCGCCCGGTGGCCACATCGCGAACATCGGCGTGCATGGCAAGAGCGTCGAGTTCCACCTCGAGCGGCTGTGGTCGCAGAACATCACGTTGACGACGCGTCTGGTCGACACCGCGGCGACCCCGATGCTGCTCAAGATGGTCATGGCCAAGACCCTCAAGCCCGAGCTTCTCATCACGCACCGCTTCGCCCTCGACGACATGATGAAGGCGTACGAGACGTTCGGGAATGCAGCGCGCGAGCATACGCTGAAGGTGCTGATCAGCGCTGGCGCCTGAGAGCTACGCGTGGTCGCAGCTCGTGCGGTGTGTCACGACCAAGCACCACCTCCTCACGAAACAGCGTCGGTGCGAGCGCGCAATGCCGGCGGAATGCCTGGCACTTTCGCCGAGCGAAGCTGGAATAGCAGACGCAGTCCGCTGAGCGTGACGAGGAGCGTGCTGCCTTCGTGCCCGACGACGCCCGCCGGCAAGCTGATCCGGCCGAGGACATCCGCGCACACGAGCAAGACCATCACGCTGACCGCGATGACGACGTTTTGTTTGACGATCCGTAGCGTGCGGCGGCCCAGCTCGATCGCGTACGGAATGCGCCCGATGTCATCCGCCGTGAGAACGACGTCAGCCGTATCGAGCGCCACGTCAGTTCCACCGGCGCCCATCGCGATTCCAACCGTGGCGATAGCGAGCGCGGGAGCGTCGTTGACACCATCTCCCACGACCGCGACTGAGCCGAAGCGCGCCATCATCTCCTCGACGATGCGGACCTTGTCCGCAGGCAACAGGTTCGCGTGCACGCGGTCAGCGCCGACCGCGTTCGCCACGATCTGCGCGGCACCCTGGTTGTCGCCCGTCAGGATCGCGACGTGTTCGATGCCGAGACGGCGGAGCTCGCTGACAGCCTCGATTGCATTGCTCCGCACCGTATCTCGCAGAACGATCAAGCCTCGGGCGGTCACGTCGCCAACGAGCACGACGGTATCGCCTGCTCGCTCGAATCGATCTCGACCGACGGCTAGCTGCGGCGGAACTGACGCGAAGAGCTCGGCCTTCCCGACGTGCCACCTCACACCATCGAGCTCGGCCTGCGCGCCGACTCCGATCGTTGCCTGGAAATCGCGGACGGTCTCGATCAGCGCTCCCTGGCGCCGCGCAGCTGCAACGATCGCGTGGCCGATCGGATGCTCTGACATGGCTTCGATCGCGGCACTTCGCGCGAGGAGTGCTACAGGGTCCGATCCGTCAGCAGCGACGGTCTGGACCACCTCCAATCGACCCGTGGTCAGTGTTCCAGTCTTGTCGAACGCGACCGCGCGAACCTTGCCAAGGGCCTCGACGAAGGTGCTGCCTTTGAACAACACACCATTGCGCGCTCCATTTGATAGGGCCGACAGCAACGCCGGCATCATGCTTGCCGCCAACGCGCACGGCGATGCCACGACGAGGAACACCATCGCGCGATACCAGGCCGCGTCGAAGGTCCATTTCAGAACGAAGATCGGAACAACCACGAACAGGACGGCGCCGAGTACGACGACGTTCGCATAGATCCGTTCGAACTTTTCGATGAAGAGCTGAGCTGCGGGTCGCCGCTCCTGCGCTTCGCGCACCATCTCGATGATCCGCGCGAGAACGGTCTCGGCGGCCGGCTTGGAGACAGTGACTCGCAGGCCGCCTTGGCCGTTGATCGTTCCTGCGAAGACCTCGTCGCCGACACGCTTGGACACGGGTGCGGCTTCGCCGGTGATCGAGGCTTGATCGACGAGCGAGGATCCTTCCGCAACGCGCCCATCTGCCGGCACCCGTTCGCCGGGCCTGATGACCACGACGTCGCCCACGCGCAACGTTTCGATGGCCACGCGGGTCTCCCCCGTCGCGACAACCAGCTGTGCCTCCTCCGGGTTCAGCGCGATCAGGGATTCGATATCCCGCTGAGTCCGAGCGCTCGCATAGCCTTCGAGTGCGCCGCTGAGCGCGAAGATGAAGATCAGCAACGCCCCGTCGAACCAGTACCCGATCCCAGCCGCGCCGATGGCTGCGACTACCATGAGCAGATCGACATCGAGCTCGCGTTCGACAAACAGCTTCGTCGTGCCTTCGATCGCTTGTCGATATCCGCCCGCGATGTAGCCGCTCAGGAACAGCGCCGTCGACAACCACGACGGGCCGACGTTGCGCTCCACCACGAACCCACACGTGACAAAGACCGCACAGATGGCCGTGGTCGTTGCCTCGCCGTGTTTCTCCCAGAACGCTCGCGTTGACGTCACTTTAGAAACGCCCTCACGATCTCGAGAAGCTGTTCCGCCGCTTTGCGCTGCGCCGCCGTCGGCTCTTCCTCGGGGGCGAGGATGTGATCTCGGACATGCCCATCGATGATCTCCGTCATCAGGCCCGTCAACGCCCCTCGGCACGCGGCGACCGTCTGCAGGACGACGAAGCAATCGCCGTCCGCTTCGAGGGTGCGCTGGATGCCGTCGACCTGGCCGCGGATCTTCTTGATGCGGAGCAGCAGCTTCTCGCGGTCACGAGCGGTGTGTCCCATCTCGCGCTTGTATACTATACGGGGGTATAATATGCACACGAGGCTGGGAGGTGCAGCACTCGAGATGGTGGCGCGAACAGCGCATTGATTGTCACGTTCTGCATATGCGCATCGCGACGATCGACTGCTCGAATTCGTCGACCCTGGTGTCTTATCGATGAAGAGTATGACGCTCGAACACGCGGTTCATTTCACGCCAGCGACGGTCACGTTTTGCGAGGCACGGCTCCACGGATGGATCGCCGAGCCAGCGAACACGTGGTCTTCGTTGGGCTACATCGTGATCGGGATCTGGCTGTTCGTCCGCAGGGGTGCGGGGGTGCGGCTCCCGCTTGGAACCGTCGCGCTCGCCGAGATCGGAATCGGCATCGGCTCGCTCGCGCTGCATGGCACTGGAACTTTCGTCGGAGAGGTCCTCGACCTCGCTGGCATGTTCATGTTGTCGGCGTGCATCTTCGGCCTATCGGTCGGCCGTCTACTTCGGCTTGGCGAACGAGGGATGGTGACGCTCTGGGCGTGTGCGCTGATCGTTCCGTTCGGGATCCTCTGGCTCGTCCACGGTTCTGGGATCGTGTCGTTCGCCACGATACTCGTCACCGGCTTTGTGGCCGAGATCGCTCTATATCGTCGCGACCATACGCCGGGGTTTCAGCGATTTCTGCAGATGCTCGCGCTGTTGATCGGCGCGTTCGTCGTGTGGACCCTCGACGTCACACATGTGGTCTGCGATCCAGACAATCATGTCTTGGGCGGGCATGCGATCTGGCACCTGATGTGCGCCTGGAGTATCGAGCGGCTCTATACGTTCTACCAGGAGAGTTTGCGATGACGTTCCCACTCGCACGAACGCGACCGCGTACAACCATCCTCGGTGTCGAGCCGCTCAGCTGATCGTCGCGGGGGGGCGCACCCGACTGCTCTAGTAGTTCACGCGCTCCGGCTTGTTGTTTCGATCGTAGTACGTCCACGCGCCGGTGCGCTTGCCCGCGACATAGCTGCCCTGCGAGAGCAACACGCCAGATGGCTGCCAGCTCGTCCACGCTCCGGTGGGGCTGCCGTCGGTGTAGTTGCCTTCGAAGCGCTTGACGCCGTCGCGGTAGAACCCGCGCCATGCGCCGGTCTCCTTGCCCTGGGCATCGTAGTTGCCTTCGAGCATTACCTGATTGTTGTCATGGTAGAACGCCCACGCGCCAACCTGCTTCCCGCGTACGAATGCGCCGCGCTTGGAGACGGCGCCGTTGGGATGCCACCAGGTCCACTCACCGTGCTCGAGTTGCTGAACCGAATCGTCGGGCTTGGCGCGGCACACGAAGCAGCCGAGGGCGCGCTTGTCCGCATCGCTGCTCCAGAGCCCGCTCAGGGCCGAGCACGCCTGCGGCGCTTCGCCGATCTCGGTCCCCGCTTGATAGGTGGCTGTGCGCCAGGGCTTGTTGTCGGGCCAGAACAAATGCCATGTCCCGACGCGATCACCCACGTGGGCGTCACCGATCGACTGCAGGTGGCCGCGATGGTCGAACAGCTGCTGCGGCCCCTCTGCCTTGTCGTTCGCCCTCGTCTCGATCGCTACGAGCGTGCCGTCCCACAGATAGCTTCGCCACTCGCCCTGCGCCACACCGTCGTGCTTGGGCCCCTTCTTCTCGACGTTGCCGTTCTGGTAGTAGCTCGTCCACAGGCCGACCTCCTTGTCGGCGGCCATGAGGCCACGCTCCGCGAGCTCGCCGCTGTTGAACCACGAGCGCCATTCGCCGTCGCGCAGACCGTTCACATAGGGGACCTCCCAATTCTTGGCGCCGTTTTCGTAGTAAGAGGTCCACCCGCCGCTCGGATCGCCCGCCGTGTACGCGCCGGTCTCGTGGATCTTGCCGTTGGTAAAGTACGTGCGCCAGGTGCCATTGCCGTCGATCAATGTCGAGGAACCGTAGACCTTGCCGGCCGGATCGCGCCACTCGTGGGTGCCGATGGGGCGCCCGCCCGACCACGTTCCGCGGTACAGCACCTCGCCCGTCGGATGGAGCTCGATCTGCTCGCCGTCGGGAAAGTCGTCGACGTATGGTGTCCGCGAGCGGACCGCGCCATTAGGGTAGTAGGCGATCCACAGACCCTGCTTGAGGTCGGCGACCTCGCAGCCGTCCTCGCTTCGCACGTAGTCGACGATCCACGTGCCGTTGCGCGCGATGCAAGCCCTAGCCTCGGGCGTGGCGCGCGAGCCGTTAGTAAACGGGACCTCGCGCCACTTCTCGCCGCTCGCGAACCACTCGGTGAACGTGCCGTTCGCGACGCCGCGCTCGTACGGACCCGTGAGCTGCTTGCGACCGACGTTGTCGTAGATCGTCCACGGTCCCTGCCGGACACCGTCGACGTACGAGCCCTCGGACTGCTTCGTGCCGGCCTGGCTCCACAGCGTCCATGCGCCGATCTTTTTGCCACCCTTGTACTGACCGCGAGCGACGATCCGACAGTTCGGTGCCCACTGCTCGAAGAGCCCGTCGCGCACGTTGCCGGTGTACTCGGCCCGTTCGGCGAGCGCCCCGGATGGATAACTCTGCACGCGAGCATCTGCGGCGGCGACCACGGGGTTCGCGAGTACGGCGACGATGGCGGCGATGCGGATCATGGTCCGAGGATCCCTTTCAGCACGGCGTCGGCGCTCGCGCGCTGCGGGCTACCATCGAGGCTTTGCAGATCTTGCTGGTTCACATTGATCTTCGGCGAGAACGCCGCAGCGTGAAATGCATCGAGCGCGGACACCACCGCGTCGGACCCGTCGCCGCCGGTCGCACACGCGAACTGATAGCCAACGGCGTCGGTCAGGCACAGCTCGACGCGGGCGCCTCTGGCCGTTACGGCGATCGCGAACGGCGCGCCCGTCATCACGGCGAACCGCGGCGAGCGCGAAAGCCGGCTTGTCGCTTCTCCCGCGAGTGCCGAGCCGTCGCCGTGGATCGACACGGGCACCCCGACGCCGAGCAGGCGGAAGACCGACGGGAACTTCTGCAGCACCTCGTGATAGAGCGGCGCCGCAGCGGCGAGCTTGCCCTGTGCCCGCAACGCGTCGGCCTCCCAGGCGAGCGTGCGCCAGCGAACCAGCGCCTCCTCTTTTTGAAGGTGCGGCAGCGCCGAGTCGGCGCCAGTAATCGCACGGGCGAGATCGCCGGCGCGGTAGTCGAGCTCGGCATCGTAGAGATCGAAGTAGGCCGCGGATGCGGGTACGTCGGTGTCGATGCGCCGGCCGATGGCGACCGCCTTTCGTATGACGCCGAGCCCGACGACATCGACGAGCTGCATCGTCTTGAACGGCTGGAGGTTGTACGTCTCGTCCATGTTCGGACGCGCCGCGACAACCAGGAGATCGTCGTCGTCGAACAGTTGGATCAACTCGCGGCCGATCGCCCAATGCTCGAAGACGAGCATAGCGTGGTGCCACGAGGGCGGATCGAACCTGCGCACGGCCGATTCCTCGGCGTCGCTCGCGAGCTTGACCTGCAGCGCGATCCAGTAGCCCATCGTACGCTCGAGGGCCGCCCGCCGCCAGTCGGTCGAGATCATGCCGAGCCGCTCGGGCTGCGCGTATACCTGGCCGGCAAGCCGATAGCCGTCGTCGACCTTACCGAGCACGAGCAGGATGTCGGCGAGGATCTCGCGCTTGGTGTTGTCGCTGAACTGGCGCGCGCGTGGATCGAGCGAGCGTGCCGCGAGCGACTTGAACGCGGCGACCATCTTCTCGAATTCACCCTCGACCAGGTACAGGCCGGCGAGCTCGTCGTAGCCGCCGCTCCAGCAGGTTTGGTTCGCGACCTCGTGCGCCCGCAGCGCGATCTCCTCTGCCTCGCGCAGCCGGAACATCATGAACGAGCCGCCGGCAGCGTTGCGGAGCATGACGCATGACTGTGCGCCTATCTCGGTCATCTGCTTCGACCACGCGTCGGTCGCGCGCCGATATGGGTCTCGAACTCGAGCGAGAAGATGTCGTTGACGGCCCCCCGTCGCTCGTTCGGATTTTCCGAGAGCATGACCTGGCGCGCGAGCCGCCGGGCCTCGTCACGGCGGCCGGGGATCTTGAACAGCGGCCAGATCCGGTCCTGCGGATCGACCGGGATGCCACGCCGCTCGGCCGCGTCGAGGATGGCGATCGCGTCGCTGTTGCGATCCATGTCGCGATCGATCTCGAACTCTTCGAGCGCGAGCCTGCGATCCCAGGTCGTCGAGCTCGCGAACCGCACTGCGCGCAGCGCCTGAGCGCGGTGCACGTAGAACAACGCGCGCGCGAAGTTGCCCTCGAGCGTGTGCTGGACGCGCGTCATCGTCCAGGTCGCCAAGAACGAATCGGGTGCCTTCTCGAGGATCGACTCGGCGTCGGTGCGAGCTTTGATCAACTCCTCCTTGTCGAGCCGAGTCAGCAGCGCTCTCTCTTCGGCTGTGGCAGCTACGGTGACAGGATCGTCGGGCTCCGCGTGGAGCGCGGAGGTGAGCGCGACGAGGACCGCCATGACACCCGACGCCTTCATCGCAGCGTGCTCCGCGACAGCGCCTCGATCGGCTTGGCGAGCGCCTCGGCGATCACTTGATCGGCCTTCGCGCTGGGCGCCAGATCAAGCCGGTGCGCGAACAATGGTACGGCGAGTCGCTCGATGTCCTCCGTCGACACGAAGTCGCGACCGCGCAGCATCGCGAGCGTCTGGAGCGCTGGGATCGCCTGGACCAAGCATCGCGTCGATGCGCCCTGGCGGGTACGTTTGTCGGCGCGCAGCCGCTGCGCCGTATCGACGAGACATTCCAGGATGGCGGGCGCGACGGCGACGGCTTCGCGGATCAGCGCGCGGGCCGCGACCACGTCGCCGCGATTGACCCTCGGCAGCTCGCGCGGCGCGCGGGTTTTTCCCCACGCACGCAGCACCGCGAGCTCGGCGTCACGCGCGATCGGCTTCATCACGAGCTTGAACAGAAACCGATCGAGCTGCGCGAGCGGCAGCGGATACGTCCCGACCGAGTCGAGCGGGTTCTGGGTGGCGAGCACGAAGAACAGCGCGTCAAGCGGATGCGAGACGTTGTCGACCGTCACCTGCTTCTCCGCCATCGCTTCGAGCAGAGCCGACTGGACCTTGGGGGACGTACGGTTGATCTCGTCGACGAGCACGACGTACGCGAACACCGGGCCGCGGCGGAACTGGAACGCGTTGGTGGTGGTGTCGAAGATCGTCACGCCCGTGATGTCGGACGGGAGCATGTCGGGCGTGAACTGGATGCGCCGGAAGCTCGGGATGTCGTCGTCCGGAAGATCGTCGAGGATCGCGTTGCCGAGTGCCTTGGCGAGCGTGGTCTTGCCCGAGCCCGGATAGTCTTCGAGCAGGCAATGACCGTCGGCGAACAGTGCCACGATCACGAGCTCGACGACGTCGTCGCGGCCGATCACGCTGTCGACGACCCACGCGCGGACCTTTTCGGCGATCGCGCGGGTGTCGTCGAGTGTCTGGATAGTTGGTGCGTGTTGAGTGACCATGATTCGCCTTCTCCTTGGGACTATCGCGTGAACCACCAACCGAATGGATGCAGCGTGGCGGTGAGGCGCTTCGTGAACGGGACGTTGGCAGCGAGCTCGGTGCGCGTGTCGCGCGCGAGCCGGACGATCTCGTGCAGCGCCTCGGGGCCGCCGAGCGCTGCGCGCAGGTGCTCCTGCGTGAGCGCGGCGAAGCTCGGCGCCTGCGGCGCGATCCGCGCGGCGTGGCGCTCGCGGCTCTCGCCGATGCGGCGCCCGAGCCCCAGACCAGTGAGCACGTCGAGTACGCCGCGATAGACGTGCAGATGTGAAGCCCGCCGGCTGCGGCGCACCAGCTTGATCACGTACGCGCCGGCGAGCAGCGAGGCGAGCAGACCGCCGAAGCCCGCGCCGATCGCGCCCCACGGGATCTCGAGGCGTTCATTCAGATCCGCCGCGCGACCGCCCGTCTTGTCCTTGTGTGCGAGCTCGCCGAGTATGCTCTCGAGGTCGCCGTTCACCGGCGCCGGCGGCGGCTCGTCGGACTTCTCGGGATAGACGTCCATCGTCACCCAGCCGACGCCGTCGACGTAAAGCTCGGGCCACGCGTGCGCCTCGTTGCCGTAGACGATCAGCGCCGAGCCCGTGCTGCGACGCGCGGCGGGGACCGCGTAGCCAAGCGCCACGCGAGCCGGGATTCCCTGACTGCGCAACAAGAACACCATCGCGTGCGCGAAGTGCACGCAATAGCCACGCTTCTCACCGAACAAGAACTTCGCCGTCGGATCGGTGCCGACCAGCTCCTTCTCGGCGAGGCTGTAGAAGCCGGTGGTCTCGAGGTAGCGCTTCAAAGCGACTGCCTTCATCACGTCGTCGCCGACGAAGCGCGGGTCGACCTCGCGGACGATCTGGTTCGAGAGCTGGATGTAACGCGGATCGTCAGGCAGCGCGGTGTAGTGCGCGCGCTCCTCGGACGAGAGGTCCACGCCGCTCGCGGTCCGGCCCGCAAGCCGATCGAGCGTGACGTCGAGCATGTACGAGCCGACGTCATAGGCGGCTACGAAATGCTGCGGGTTCGGATTCTCGAGGCCGTGCACTTCGAACGGCATTCCAAGCCCGAACGGTTGCGCGTGATCTGCGAGCAAGTACACCGACGTATGGAGCTCGCGATGCAGCTCGGGGGCCTGCGGCGACTTCACGCGTAAGGGCTCGGCGGCGGGGAACCTGCGGATGAGGTCATGATCGAAGCGATCGCCAGTCTCCTCGACCAGCCGATCGACCGCGAAGCGCGACAGTACGCTCTGCCGGAGATAGAGGACGTCGGCGTCGGGGAGCTCGTCGTGCAGCGCGACGACCGCGACCGGATCGGGCGACTTGTTACTCGTACTGCCCTGCCCACTACCTTGCCCACTACCTTGCCCACTACCCTGCCCGCTACCTTGCCCGCTGCCCTGCCCACTACCTTGGCCGCTGCCGGTCAAGCCGATCGCGTTGGTGTCCACCCGCACGTCGATCCGCGACTCGCGCAAAAGACAGACCGCGACGATGCTCGTGCCGAGGAGGAACACCAGCGACCCGAGCAGCTTCGACAGCCGACGCGGCTCGAGCAACAGGATCGCGGCCAGGGCGACCGCAGCGACGCCACATGCTTCGAGGATCTGCGTCGGATCGATGCCGTGCGACCATGCCCAATCGGTCAGGAACTGGGGCTCGTTGATGTGGTGGCGGCGGTGCGCGGCGAACGTGTGTGCGACCGCGCCAACCACCACGCCAAGCTCGAGCAACGCCGCGGGACGCCACGCCTGCGCGACGATACGGATCGCGAAGATCACGCCCAGCACGCCGAGCCCGCACGCGACAGCATCGGACATACGTAGCGCGGTCGGGATCGCGCCGAGCGGATGATTGACCAGGACATCTCCGAGGAAGCGCCCCATCAGCGCGAGCAACACACCGAGGACGAGCCCGACGGCGACGCGCAGATGGCGGGCCTGCGCGAAGCGAGCGGCGAGATAGCCGGCGATCGTGCCCGCGATCGCCGCGACTATCCCCGGTGGCGTCGCGAGCCGCGAGAAGAACAACGCGACCGCCGAGGCGGTGACCAGCGCCTTCGTGACTACCAACGCGAGCGGCTCGCGACTCACGCGAAAGTCCCGAGCGTGCGATGCACGACTTGAACTCGCAGCCCGTCGCTCTCGAGCGCGGCCCTGAGTGTGCCGATCTGCGCGTAGGCACGCGCGTCGACATCGGCCGACTCTGTCACGCCGGTGATCAAGCGCGCCATCACTGAACGCGTGCGCTGGATGGGGGGGCCATCCACGCCGATGATCACCGTCGGGGTCGCGCCGACTCGCCGCGCGAACGCGACGACACGCTCGCGCCACGGTCCGTCGATCGCGGGGGCGAACAAGACACACGCGCCGAGCCGGACCGGATCGAGCTGTTCGGCATGATCGAGCGCAATCGCGCTCGCGGCCTGTCCGGATTCGACGATCTGGTCGATCGCTGTGTGGATGTCGCGCGCCGCCGCGGTACAGCCATCCGCGAAAAATACGAAGTCCGAGCCGAGTTGGTTGCGCTCGAGGTAGAGCCGGGCCACGCCGCAGCTCGGCTCGTCGCCGGGCCCCGCGACGAGGATCGCGCACGTCGTCGGAGACGGCGCGATCGCACGCTCCGGCATGCGCACCAGCAGGCGGCGTGACCGCGCGAACGTCTTCCACAGAATGTGGCGCATCGAATCGCCGTGGCCGTAGGCGCGCATTTCGACGAGATCACCCTCGGCTCGTCCCGACGGGTGCGAAAACGCGTCGCCCGAACGGAACCCGACCGCGAGCTCCGGTCCGGCGGCCGCGCTCGCGGGGACAATCCGATACGCGACGGTCCAGCCGACCGAGAACGACACCGCGCACAGCCCGAACAGATCCTCGATGGTGAAGCGGCGGACCAGGCGGTCATGGCGACCGCGCGCATGCGGCGTGACCACCTCGCGCAGGCCGCCGGCCTCATCCTCGAGCGTGACGTCGACACCGGCCGGGCGCTCCCAGGCGATGCGAGCGTCGACCAATGGCCACGCGCCGAGCCAGCGGAATTGGAACTCCGTGCGAGTCGCTCGCCCAGTCTCGAACTCGGTCGGGATCGCCGCACCCGTCCCACGAAGGGCGAGCCGCACGCGAAGCGCCGCCAAAAGCACGCACGCCATGCACAGCCCGACGAGTGCCATGGCGACGATCCCCGCCGAATAGAGGACGTAGTCGGCTTCGCGCTCGCCGATCGAAAACGCCACGTATGCACCCGTGACGCCGAGCATCAGGCCCCGCAGCCGGATTGGCACGATCGCGAGTCGGGATAGAACGCGACGACACAGCTCCAACATCCTCCCCACGCCACGCCGACCGTAACACCGCTTGTTGCGTAACGCCATTTGCGGCCGAGCAGAGTCGCAAGAGTGCGCGGGAGCCGATTCGCGAGCGCGAGAGCTCAGCCACGTAGGAAATGATCACCGTTCCCGTCGATGATCGTGCGTTTGTCCTGCGGCCCTTGCTTCGAGGTCGGCATCGGCATCCACAGGATTCGATCTTGGCGGTTTGTTGAACAAGTTCGAGCTCACCGTCCGTAGCGATGATCGATTCGCTGCTCGCTCAGTTCGCGGTCAGCCCCGATGCCGACGAGCCGCGACTGGCCTCGGTGGCGACGGTCGCCACGAACCACGAGGCGATCGCGGAGGCCCATCTGATCCTCGGCGACGACGTGAAGGCTCGTGGACAGCTCGAAGCGAGGGGCGCAGCGTCGGCAACCCACTGCTGAACCGGCAGGTTACACTTGGCCTATCGCGATGGCCTTGAAGCAACCCGCATGGCCGATCAACGGCTCGGCTGCGGCGTGGGTGAGATGCACCGCGGACTGGGCGCTGCTGCTGTCGCCAGACAGTCGCGATCGGTGCTACGCGCACTTCGCGCTCCGCGCCCATGCCGAGGCCGGACGTCGTCGAGACGTCGATCTGCTGGCGCGCCGGTTGCTGCCGCCAAAGTCCCGCCAAGCTCGCGACCTGGCGACGGTCGCCACGAACTACAAGGTGATCGCGGAGGCCTATCTGATCGTCGGCGACGACGTGAAGGCTGGGGAACAGCTCGAAGCCATGCGGCAGCTTGCTGCTCGCCAGCGCAAGGACGGGGACGCCCAGTTCTTGCTCGACCTGGTAAGCGAGGTCTGCACGGACCATGGCCTGGTGACCGCCGAGCAGCTGGTGGCGCTCGCGCCCGACGATCGCGTGAGCAGCGAGCTCGCCCTGGCCGACCGGGCGTGGAAGCGGCGGGATCGCGTCGGCGCGCGACGTCATGCGCTGGTCGCGGCGAAGGTCGCTGGCAAGACCGGCTCGATCTGGCAGGTGTTCGCGTTGTTACTGGACGTTGGTGCGAAGCGCGACGCGCTGGCGATCTACCGCAAGGCCACACCGGAACAACGCGAGGACTTCGACCTCGAGGCGATGGTCGCCGCCGGGTTGCAGCGGCAGGCGGTCGCCGCGACCAAGGCCGAGGTCGAAGCCGCGTTTCGAGAGCTCGTGCCCGGCGAGTGGAACGTCCACCGGGTGATGGGTAGTCTGCGCATTGCAATCGACCGGCTGCGTGTACTCGAGCGTGACGACCTGGCCAGGATGGCGCTCGACGTGGCTGTCGATCGCATGGCCTCAGGACAGTTTGACGCACGCGGCTTCGCTTCGGGCGTAGCCCACGTGTACCTGGCGGAGATGGTGTTCGCGCAACGAGGGTGGCCGGCGGCGGAACCCTGGCTCGCACGCGCGCTCGCGGTGTGCGGCAGCCGCGATCGTCCGCTCGTCGTTCCGGCGATGGTCGAGGCCGCATCAAACATGGACCAGGTCGATCGCGCGCTCGAATGGGTGGTGCTCGCACCCAAGAACGCTCGGCTCGCGCTTCGGGCCAAGGTGCTCGCGCGTGCGCGCCGATGGAAGGCGTTGCGCCAGGTCCTGGCGCCGCTCGGGCGCGGCGCACGCGCGGCGCAAGCCGCCAAGCTGGCCTGGAGCCTCACACCTCCAGACACCGACTGCGTCTGCTGACGTCCGACGACGACACGACCGCCGGAGGACCGGCGATCTCTACTCGTGGGTGCTGCCTCAGCACCGAATGTGGCGACCCCAACGGGATTCGAACCCGTGTTACCTGCGTGAAAGGCGGGTGTCCTAGGCCTCTGGACGATGGGGTCTTAGTCGCTGCTGCTGCTTCGTTTTGTTTCGTGAGCCCAGTCGGATTTGAACCGACGACCCTCGGCTTAAAAGGCCGGTGCTCTACCACCTGAGCTATAGGCCCGTGAGGCGAGGGAATCTGAACCAAGCCGGGCAGGAATGCAACAGATCAGGCAGCGATCGCGCGGCCGTGCGCGGCCGCCCCTTCGATAGGGAGCCGGATCGTGAAGGTCGTGCCCTGCCCGAGGGTGCTCTGGACGTCGAGCCGGCCGTGGTGCTTGTCCACGATGACCGAGCGGGCGATGGCCAGGCCCTGGCCGCTGCCTCGGCCGATCTCCTTCGTGGTGAAGAAGGGATCGTAGATCTTGTCCAGGATGTGCGGCGCGATGCCGCAGCCGTCATCACTGATCGCGACCACCGCATCGGTGCCTTCGGCGTGAGTCGTGATCGTGATGCAGCCGCGGCGGTCGGTGCCCTGGTTGTGGTCCTGGATCGCGTGGGCCGCGTTGACCACGATATTCAGGACCGCCTGATTGAACTCGCCGATGTGACACGTAACCGCAGGCAGCGCGCCGAGCTCGGCCTTGATGTCAGCGATGTACTTGTACTCGTTGCAGGTCACGACCAACGTGTTCTGGATCGCGCGGTTGAGATCGGCCGGCGTCTGGGTCGGCTGATCGGCGTACGCGAATTCCTTCATCGCGCGGACGATGCCCGTGACCCGCTCGAGGCCTTGCAACGCGAGCTTGCTCGCGGCAGGCATCGATTCGATGAGGTCGTCGACATCGGCGACCTCGTCGGCCTTGCGCAGGCGCGCGATCAGCTCGGCGAACGTGATCGTGCCAGCCTCGGCGAGCGCGACGGCCGCGCGGCGCTCGGTGACCAGCTCGATCAGCGCTTGCGATGCTTCGTCGATGAACGTGCAGCTGTGACTGACGAACTGGACCGGGCTGTTGATCTCGTGCGCGATCCCCGCCGCCAAGCGGCCGACCGATTCGAGCTTCTGCGCCTGGCGCAGCTCGAGCTCGACGTCGGAACGGCGACGCATCTCGTCCTCGAGCTGGACCGTGCGCAGCGCCACGCGTTGCTCGAGGTCGCGGTTCGCGGTCGCGAGCTGCTCTTCGGTCGTGCGCAGATCGATGACGGTTCGTTGCAGGCTCGCGCGATCCGCGCGCAGCTGCGACAGCATCTCGTTGAACGCCGTCGCGAGCATGCTGATCTCGTCGTTGCCTTTGTCTTCGACCGTGACGCGGAGATCCGAGGTCGCGATCGTGGCGACCTTCGCCATCGCGCCGAGCCGGCTCGCGAGCGAGCGGGCGATCCAGAACGCGACGAGAACACCGAACGCGAGCGCGCCGAGCGCGACGAGGATCGAGTTCCGGACGAGCGCTTGACCTTGCGCGACCCGCTGCGCACTCGAGATCTCGATGACCAACGTGCCGCGCGGACCCTCCAGGGAGATGACGGGCATGACCACCGAGGTGCGGCCATCGAGGTGGACGAGCTTCTGCGAGAGCACACCGCGCCGCGCGCTTTGCACCCACTTCGAAGGCGTGCCGGACTGGTACAGGACCTCGCCGCCACTTCCGAACAATGTCGTCGCGGCCACATCGCTATCGACCGTCACCGGTGTGAGGACTTCGCTCGCCGTCGCGTGGTCACCGAACGCGACCGCCGACCGGAGCTCGGCTGCGAACTGCTCTCCATAGACCCGTGCATCGGTATCGGCGTACGCGGCATCCTCGCGGAACTGACGCGACGTGAAGTACCAGGCGAAGGTCACCACGATCGCGACGATCGGGATCGCGATGAACGCGATCAACTTGGTGCGAATCGATGCCCAGCCCCGTCCCACAAATGCTGAGTCGGCCGGTCTCCTCCAGCATGCAGGGCTTGTCAGATGCCCGTTCTGGTCGATGTTTGGGGCATGCGGGGAGTGGCGTTGATGGTGTCGGTCCTGGTGGCATGCGGTAACGCGGAAGGGAGCGCGGTTCCTGACCTCGGTCCTGCCCCGCCGCCCGGCCCCGTCGCGATGGCTGCCGACGAGAATCCGCGGTTGCTCCGCCGGTTCCGCCCCCTGCGCCGGCTCGAGCTCGCCGATGGCGAACAGATCGCGCTCGGCAAGATGCTGTACTTCGACACGCGCCTGTCCGGAGGCCGCGACTTGTCGTGCAACTCGTGTCACGCGCTCGATCACCTCGGGATCGATTCGCGCGCGGTCTCGATCGGTCACAACGGCAGGCTCGGGAAGCGCAACGCGCCGACCGTCTACAACACCGCGCAGCACATCGCGCTGTTCTGGGATGGTCGCGCCGCGGATCTCGAACAGCAAGCGTCGTCACCGATCCTCGATCCCAGCGAGATGGCGATGCTCGATGCACGCTCCGTCGAGAGAACGCTGAGAGGCATCCCGGGGTATGTCGCCGCCTTCGGCCGCGCGTATCCCGGGGAAGCGATCGATCTGTCTCACGTCGCGAGAGCGATCGCCGCGTTCGAGCGCACGCTCGTCACGCCATCACGCTGGGATCGCTATCTCGAAGGTGATCACACCGCGCTCACCAAAGCGGAGCACGCGGGCCTCAAGCTGTTTGCCGATATCGGCTGCGTCCAGTGCCACACCGGCGAGCTCGTCGGTGCGTCGATGTTTCAGAAGGTCGGCGTGGTCGAGAGGTGGCCGAACCAGGCCGATCAGGGGCGCTACGTGGTGACCAAGCTCGATGCCGATCGCATGGTGTTCAAGGTGCCGAGCCTGCGCAACGTGGCGCTGACCGGCCCGTATTTTCACGATGGCTCGGTGAAGAGCCTCCGCACGGCGATCGCGATGATGGCAAAGCACCAGCTCGGGACCGAGCTGACCGACGAGGAAGTTGTCTCGATCGAGACGTGGTTGAAGACGCTCGACGGGACGACCGTGAACGTCACAGCGCCTGCACTCCCCTGATTTTGCTTGCAGAGCTGCAGGTACGCCGCTAACGTAGATCTGCCTACATGGACAAACGCGATGCCGTTCGGGTTCCTGTCGAGCTCGCGGCGCGTTGCCGGCTGACCGCCGATGGGAACTTCGTCGCTGGCCTCGTGGAAGACGTGTCCAAGAGCGGCCTGTTCCTGCGGGTCGACTCGTCCGACATCGAGGCGGGTACCGAGGGCGAGCTCGATCTCGATCTACCCGGTGAGGAGACCCTGCGTCTTCAAGTCAGGATCGTCCGCGTCGAGGAAGCACCTCGCGCTGGGGTCGCGCTGAAGTTCTCCGGGGATCCGCTCCGCGCACGGGTCCCACTGGCGAACTTCATCATGAAGCGCCACCAGTCCGGCTATTAGAATCTCTTTGCAATTCGACGGCTTGCGCCCTTGATTGGACGCCTACTGCCGTTATGCTGGCGCCGCGATACCTTGCTTGCGTACGTGACTCCCACCGACGTTTCCGCGGCCAAGCCGAGTGCCCGCAAGGCCGCGCGGGTCCGCCGCGACGCACTCGCGCCCCACGAGCGGGAGTTCGCGAGCTCGGTCATTGCCGAGCGCGTCAACGAGCTCCTGGCGGACGTCCGCACCGTCGCGCTCTACGCGCCGAAAGGCAGCGAGGTCGAGACCTGGTTGATCGACGAGCATGTCCGCGCGATCGGTGGCCGGGTCGTTTATCCACGCGTCGTCGATCACGCGCGCGAGCTCGAGTTTCACGAGACGGTGCCGGAGCAGCTGGTCGCGGGGCGGTTCGGCCTCAAGGAGCCCAAGCTCGACTGGCGCAACGTGGTCGGTATCGTCGAGATCCAAGCGTTCATCATCCCGGGCCTCGCCTTCGATCGCCGTGGCGGTCGGATCGGTTGGGGCCGCGGTCACTACGACGCCACGCTCGCGGCCGCGTCTTCGAAGGCGTTGCGCATCGGCATCGCGTTCGACCTCCAGTTGATCGATGCGGTTCCTCGCGATCCGCACGATGTTGATCTAAGCCACGTCGTCACCGAGAGTGCGACGTACGAGGTACGTAGCTAATGGAACCGGTCACCCTGATCATGGTGGTGATCGCGCTCGTGCTCGGTCTTGTTGTCGGTAGCGTGCTCGGCACGCGCTCGGGCAAGGCCAAGGGCAGTGCGGGTGGCGCGGATGCGTCACTCGCAGAAGCCGAGGCCGAGAAGGTGCGGACCGCCGCCAAGGCCGAAGTCGACGCGATCAAACAAGCCGCCGAAATCGACGGCAAAGAAGCCGCGCGCAAGCGCAAGTCCGCACTCGACGACGAGCTCAAGCAACGCCGTCAAGAGCTCGGCAAGCGCGAAGAAGCGATCGCGCAGAAAGAACGCGACGTCGCCAAGCAGAAGCAGGAGGCGGAGCGCCGGCTCGGCGATCTCGACAAGAAAGAGAAGAGCGTCGACGGCAAGATCAAACAAGCCGATGCGAGCGTCGAGAAGGCGGAGGCGGCGCAGGTCGAAGCTCGCAAGAAGCTCGAAGCGATCGCGGGCCTGTCCGAAGCCGATGCGCGCAAGAAGCTCGAGGACGAGGTCCGCGGCCAGGCGCTACAATCCGCCGCCGTCGAGATCAAGCGGATCGAGGACGAAGCGGCCAAAGAAGCGACCGCACGAGCCAAGACGATCGTCGCCACGGCGATCCAGCGGTTCGCGAGCGAGTTCGTTCACGAGCGCACCGTCGCGGTGATTCCCCTGCCCTCCGATGATCTCAAGGGCCGCTTGATCGGTCGCGAAGGTCGCAACGTGCGCGCGCTGGAAGCGGCGACCGGGATCGATCTCATCATCGACGACACCGCCGAGTCGATCACGATCAGTTGCTTCAATCCGGTGCGTCGCGAGATCGCACGTATCGCGATCTCGGCGCTCGTCGCCGACGGCCGAATCCATCCGACGCGGATCGAAGAGGTCGTGCGCAAGGCCGAGAAAGAAGTCGACAAGGTCTGCAAAGAGGCGGGCGAACAGGCGGTGTTCGATCTCGGCTTGCATCGCGTCCATCCGGAGCTCGTGCGTCACCTCGGTCGCCTGAAGTTCCGCCAGTCGTACGCGCAGAACGTCTTGCTCCACTCGATCGAGGTCGGCTATCTCTCTGGCCTGATCGCGGCCGAGCTCGACTTCAACGTGAAGATCGCGCGGCGCGCAGGGCTCCTCCACGACATCGGCAAAGCGGTCGATCACGAACAAGAAGGTTCGCACGGCGAGGTCGGCGCGCAGCTCGCGCGCAAGCACGGCGAATCGCCGAAGGTGTGCCAGGCGATCGCGGCGCACCACGGCGATGACACCGGTCCCAAGCCGGCGGCGCTCCTCGACCATATCGTCGCCGCGGCGAACTCGTTGTCGGCCGCCCGTCCCGGTGCGCGGCGCGAACAGCTCGCGTCGTACATCAAGCGGCTCGAAGACCTCGAGGCGATCTGCAAGCGGTTCACGGGAGTCGAGCGGGCCTACGCCCTGCAAGCCGGCCGCGAGATCCGCGTGATGGTCATGAACGACCAGGTCGACGACGCCCAGGCGATCGTGATGTCCAAAGAGATCGCGCGCAGCATCGAGACCGAGGCCACATACCCGGGTCAGGTCCGGGTCGTCGTGGTTCGCGAGACGCGCGCTAGCGATTACGCGCGCTGAACAGACCAAGAGCGCCGCGGGGCGTACTTCGGAGGCGGCACCACCAGGGGTGAAAATTTGTGCGGGGCGTCCGTCGACGTCCTTACCAGGACCGCGCCATCGCGTACCTCGACAACAGCGACCGCACTCGAACCGCCGACAACCTCGTGCGACGTCTCGAACATCTCGGCTTCGACGTCGAGCTCGAGCCTTCGAAATCACAGGAGAGCGCGAGCGTATTTCGCGCAGGTCGAGGATCATACGGACCGGGCTAGCTGCGAGGAGACAGACCGCCGCGACCTGGTGGAAGGATGTCGAGACCGATTCGAGCGCGGTTCTACTTGAACCGTGGCGAACATCGAGACCGAGGGGAATCGCGCTCGTCATTCGTCTTATACTGTGTTGATCAGGCGCTGCTCGCTTCGCGCAGCTGGACGTGACCTTGCTTGCACGCCACCTCACGCAGTCCACGCAGTCAGGTGGCCTCCAGCAGGACAGACTCCATCTCGGTCCTCGGGCGTTTCTCAGCAGCGTCGCGGCGGTCGAAGGCGCTTCGCGCCCCCGCGGTCTGCTACGGAGACACCTGGTCATCGTGCGCTGCTGGCGAGCAAGCTAGGTCACTCCGTGCCGCGAACACGCGAGCGCTGTACGGATCAGCAGCTCGAGGTCAGGCCTATCGACCTTCACGAGTGCCTGGTCGACATAGCGCGCAGCCTCGGCTTTCCTGAAGCCGAGGGTCGTCAGCGCTTGCTTCGCCTGCGTCACAGCGACGACGCTCTCGAACTTCGAACGCCCCACGGGAGGCGTCGGTCCTGCGACGCACGGTTGAAGTCGCGCTGCACGGAGCGCCTCGCTTGCATCCATCGGATCGATCCCCGGCGCGATCGCGAGCGACGAGGACGACGACGACGACGACGACGACGAGGCAGGTGGATTCGCGTAGGTGATCGTGAGGTTCGGCGCCGAGCCCGTGATCTGTAGCTTGCCTTCATGAAGGGCGCGATGGTGTGCCGAACAGGTGAGGGTCAAATTCTCTGCCTCGTGACCGCCGCCGTGTTCGCGATGCACGATGTGATGGAGATCGACGTTACGCGAGGCGCGGCAACCCGGGACACAGCACTTGCCGTGATCGCGACGCTGCACGAACCGCCGCACCATCGGCGCGATGTCTTGCGTCGCGCGCTCGGGTTCGCGATCGGAGCCGATGCGCTGCGCATCGCATTCGGCGCGCTCGACATCGACCGCATCGATCGCGATCACCCGGCCAGCGGCGTCTTGCCAGCCCTGGTTGCAACGCTCGCAGATCGTGATCATCAACTGGTGCCGCGCGCGACCCTGATCCGCCTCGCCGCCAGCGAAGTACGCGGCGCACAGGGCCTCGATCAGATCGCTGTCGTCGACGAAGGCGCCGGTCTCGGCAGAGATTGCCTGCCTCGCTTGCAGCAGCTGCGCGCTGGCTCCGGCACGCAGCGCGAGCGTGATCTTCTTGATGGCTAGATCTGGATTCTTCAGATCGCTCGGTCGATCGCCCTTCGCATGCCCCGCGACCAAGTCCTCGACCTGCCGAACATTCATGCCTCGCGCGGCCTCGCGCCACTCGCCCACGGTCTCGGCGGTGGTCAC
>JANXOP010000433.1 GCA_025357755.1 Kofleriaceae bacterium
GGGCGGCACCTCCACCAATTCCAGGTCGCGCGACGGGTGCTGCGGTCCCGCGTCAGCCGACCCAAGCGGACGACGACACGCCGACGGGCAACCACGCGCCGCTCGATCCCAACGCCGGTGCGCCGCTGCGTCAGCACCCGCGCGCCGCGACGGCGGTGCCGCCGCCGCCGCCGACATCGTCCGGATCGTCCGGATCGCCCGGTCGAACGACCGGCGCGCAGCCCGTGCTCGATCCACGCACCGGCCTGCCGTTCGGCCAGGTCCCACTCGATCCCGCGACCGGTCGGCCGCTGCGGGCGGCGACCGTGCAAGGTGATCGCTCGACCGGTCCGCAACCGGCGCTCTCGGGCGTGCCGAACGCGCCCGCGTCCAGCGCACCGAGCGGGCGCATCTCGTCGCCGACCGCGTCGTCGCAGATGTCGCGCCCGATTCCGATCCTTCCTGGAGCCGCCGCGGCGCGTGGCTCGGTGCCGGTCGAATCGATGCAGGGGCCGTTTCCGCGCGACAAGCTCGCGACGCCTTCGTTCGGGATCCCCGCGATTCCGAAGCCGGGGACGATTCCACCGCCACCGAAGCAACCCACGCCGAGCGCCGGGATGCCGATGCGGCCCAAGACGCTCACGCCCTCGATCGGCATGCCCGCGATCACGAAGCTGCCGCCGTTCAATTCGCAGCCGTTCGGATCGCCGAGCGGCGCGGTGCCCAAGCCGATCATCCCGATGTCCGCCGAAACCCAACCGCTCCCGACGGTCGGTCGCACACCTGCGGCGCGCGTTCCTGCGAGCGCCGTCACGCCTCCCGGCGGGGTTCCCGCTCCCGCGAAGCCCGAGCCCGCGGTGATCGTGACGAAGACGCCAGCGACGCACACGCCCGCGCAAGGCGTGCCTGCGATCAGGCCTGGAACGGGTGCTCGCCCACCCGCGGCAGCGCCGCAGAAGCCGCCGCCGGGCATGACCGACGCCGATGTCAACGCGCTCTACGCGAAGTACGTCAAGGCCAAGGAGATGGTCGGCGAGAAGATCGGTCCGGGCGAACAGAACAAGCTACTGAAGACGATCAACGCGCAGGCTCCGAAGATCATGGAGCAGTACAAAGCCAAGGGTGTCGACTTCTCGGTGGTCGTCAAAGACAACCAGGTCATCATCCGCGCGAAACCGAAGACCTAGCTACGCCTTCGCGGGTAGCTCGCACGCGCCATCGGGCTCGCATCGACCGGTGAGCCGCAGGCGGTTCTTCGCGAACCAACGATAGCCGAGCGCGAGCAGCTGCGAGATCCCAGGCAGCCGAGTAACCGCGACGATGCGGCGCCAGCCGATCGCGGTGTAGAGCTGACGAAACACCTCGACGCCTTCGATCCACGATCCGTCGGGCCGTCGCCCTTTGATCTTCGCCATCAGCTCGCTCATCGTCGTGCCGAACGCTGCCGGATCGAACGTGGGCGCGGCGATGTCGGTGAACTCGATCTTCGCGTCGCGATCCTTGCGCATCAGCATGCGGATCTCGCGCATGCAGAGCGGGCACGCGCCGTCGTAGAAGACTTCGACAGACTTGCCAGGTGCGAGCATGCACTTGGTTGCCTTGGCGAGGCCCCGGGTTACAAAGAATCATGGCGCGCGTGCAACGGCGATTCTTGATGCACTCTCGGTGGACTGCGAGCGCTCCCCTGGCGGACAGCGAGGGCGAATGCCATTTCGAGGTCATCGAGGTTCGCCGCGATGCGGTCACGTTGCGTGCGGTGCTGACCGATCGGCGGTATCCGATCGCGATCGCCGCATTCGAAGATCCGGTGTGGCTACTCGGCTGGCAGTCACTACCAGAGTAAACTGCCGCATGGCGCCGTCGGCCGTGTTTCGCTGCATCGCAGGTTGCTCGGGCAGTTACTCGCTCGAGCAGGTGATCTATCGCTGCCCGACGTGCGGCGGGCTCCTCGAAGTTGCTCACGATCTCGCCGCCCTGCGCGAGCGATCGGCCGAGGAGTGGAAGCAGTTGTTCGAGGCTCGCTGGCGGCTGACCGACGATCCGTGGACCAGCGGCGTGTGGGCCAAGCACGAGTGGGTCGCGCCGCAGGTGCGCGCCGAGAACATCGTCACGTTTGGCGAAGGCACGTCCCATCTCACAAAGGTCCCGCGCTACGCGAACGAGATCGGGCTCGGCGACGTCCGCATCAAGCAGTGCGGCACGTCGCACTCCGGCTCGTTCAAGGATCTCGGCATGACCGTGCTCGTGTCGATGGTCAAGCAGATGATCGCGAACGGCGCGAACATCCGCGCGATCGCCTGCGCGTCGACGGGCGATACCTCTGCCGCGCTCGCCGCCTATGCCGCGGCGGCGAACATACGTGCGGTCGTGATCCTGCCGCGCGGCAAGATCTCGACGGCGCAGCTCGTCCAGCCGCTCGCCATGGGCGCGCTCGTGCTCGCCGTCGATACCGACTTCGATGGCTGCATGAAGCTCGTCCAGGAGCTCGCGGACCGCGAAGGCGTGTACCTCGCGAACTCGATGAACTCGCTGCGACTCGAGGGCCAGAAGACCGTCGCGATCGAGCTCGCGCAGCAGTTCCATTGGGACGTGCCGGACTGGGTCGTGATTCCGGGCGGCAACCTCGGCAATGTCTCGGCTCTCGGCGCTGGCTTCGAGATGCTGCACGCGCTCGGCCTGATCACGAAGCGGCCGAGGATCTGCGTCGCGCAGGTCGCCCACGCGCATCCGCTCTACACGAGCTATCGCGCGAGCTGGGCGGCGCTCGCACCGGTCAAGGCCAAGACCACGCTCGCGTCCGCGATCCAGATCGGGAACCCGGTGAGCTTCGCGAAGGCGGTGCGTGCGCTCAAGGCATTCGAAGGTGTTGTCGAGAGCGTGAGCGAAGCGGAGCTCGCGGATGCCGCCGCCCGTGCGGATCGCAGCGGCTTGTTTACATGCCCCCACACGGGCGTCGCGCTCGCGGCGCTCGAGAAGCTGGCGGCGCGCGGCGAGGTCACCAAGGACCAGCGCGCGGTCGTGATCTCGACGGCGAGTGGCCTCAAGTTCGCTGACTTCAAGGTCGGCTATCACGAAGGCACGCTCGCCGAGGCGCCGGCGCCGAAGTTCCGGAACACCCCGGTCGAGCTACCCGAGAGCTACGACGCGCTTCGCGAAGCCTTGCTGCGCGGCCTCGATTCCTGATCCGCTCGCTCGGTTGCGTGTCATGCTCGGTGCATGTTCGCGGAACGTTGGTTCGGCATTGGTTCGGTCGTCCTCGCGGTCGCTGCTGCAGGCTTCGCGCTGCGCCCCACGCATCACCATCGCAATCACCACTTCGCTCGAGGGCAGTCGCCCCTGCTCCTCGCGCCGTCGCGCTGCTCGGACACGCCGAAGGTCGTGTCGCCTCCGCCGATGGCGGCGCGCGATGATGTCTATGCCTCGGTGATCCGCGCGACCGATGCTGACAAGTGCCTGACGACCTCGACGCGCGTCGACCTGCTCCTCAGCATCTCGCGCGACGGTCACTTCAGGAGCGCGAGTCATCGCCCCGAAAAAGAGACCGACGAGTCGCGCTGCATCGAGAGGGCGCTGACCGGCGCGGTGTTCCCGACCGGCCCGCTTGGCAGTGACCTCTCGACGTCGCTGCGTTACTCGTTCACCAAGTAGTCCGCGTAGTTCCTGGGCCATCCGCAGGTGACGGGCGGTCACACGGTGTGAACGCCAGCTACAGTCTTTGTTGGAGAAGCCGCCAAACGGGCACGAAACAGCGCTGGGCAGGGCCTCGGAGCCGCGGTCTGGTGGTTGCAAGGTACGGATCTCGTGAGGAAGCTTGTCGTGCTCGGTGTGTGTGCTGCAGTCGCAGCCGTGGTGGTCGTTCGCGAGCTGCCCGAGCGCCTGGCCGATGCAGAGCCGCACACGTCGCGCCCGCAGGAGGTCCAGAGCGTCGCGCTCGAAGGTCGCGATCTTCCGGTCGCCGCGTTGCGCTCGGTGCTCGTCACGCACACGGGTGATCTGCTCGACAGCACGAAGCTGACGACCGATCGCACGGCGCTCGAAGCCGCGCTGGTGTCGTCGGGCTATCTCGCTGCGAAGGTCCAGTCAGCACAGGTGTTGTTCGATGCGGCGGGCGGCGCGTACGTAACGTTCGCGCTGACGCCGGGCTCGTTGTTCCACGTCCGCGAAGTCACGGTCACCGGCGCGCAAGCGAGCGAGACCGGCATCATGACGATCGGTCGCGGCGATGTCGTGCGCTCGGATCGGCTCGAGCAAGCGCGCGATGCCCTGACCACGCGGCTCGCCTCGCGTGGCAAGCCGGAGCACGTCTCGGTGCGCCTCGTCTCCGATGCACGAACGTCGACCGCCGATATCGTGCTGGACGCGTCGAACTAACCCGCGGCCGGCGCTACTGATGCTTCTGCAGGGCTTCGATGCGGCGATCGATCTTCGCCACGAGCTCGGGCTTCGCGTTCATCGACTTGGCCTTGTTGCAGGCGCCGATCGCGTCGTCCCACTTCTCCATCACGCCGAGCGCGAGACACACGTTGAACTGGTAGCGCGCATCCGGTAGTAGCTGGTTCGCTTGCTGGAACAACGCGAGCGCCTCGGGCATGTGCGCGCCGAACATCTGGTTCTTGCCATCCTCGTTGAGCTTTTCGGCCTCGCCGCGATGACTCTCGTCGACGCCGGGCGTCGGCGTCTCGACCCTTGGCGGTTCGGCGCGCGCGATGCGCGGACCACTGCAACCGGACTTCGCGAGCAGATCCGCGACCGCCTTGCCGACCACCTCGACCGCTTCTTGATCGGGATTCGAGCCGCCGGTGGTCATCGCTGCGGAGTTACCGCTGATCTTCGCGGTGCCGAGCAAGTCGCCGTTCTGGCCATCGGAGAGGACGAGCAAGGCTTCCATCACGGTCTGGTTCTGGATCGTGATGAAGCCACTATCCTTGCCAGCCTTGGTGATCGTGAGGTCGAGCACGAGCTCGGCCTTGTCGTTCGAGCCGCCGACGGATGCGAAGCCGCACTGCTGGCGCAGGTTGTTGTTCACACTCTGTTCGAGAAACTGGCCGAAGCCTTGGTATCCCATGACGTTCGAGCGAACGCGCACCGCGACCGAGTGATAGAACTGCATGTTCGCGACCGGCATCGTGTTCTGCACGGTGGCCGAGGCGTGACAGGCGGTGACGAACAGGGCGAGGGCTAGGGCGCGCACGGCGCGAGCATACCGCGCTACTTGCCGTCGCTGCGAGACGGCAGCACGCCTGTCGGGCGCTGCCGCTCGTCTTCTTTCGGGAGCACGAACCGGCGCATGCCGGTCTCCTTCCACCACGCCACCCAGCGCTCGGCCGCGGTCTCGCGATCCTTGCGAGGCAAGTCGTGGTGGTAGCCGAAGTATTCGCCGGTCAACCGGCGGAGATCCTGGATCGAGGCCTCCCTCACCGCATCTTCTTTATGGCCGAGGCCCTCGATCAGCCACTCGATGCGGTGGCCACGCCGGGCGCCTTCGTACCACTTTCGCCACTTGCGCTCGTTGGTGCCGAAGTCCTGCGCGGTCAGCGCGATCAGCGCCTTGCGGACGTGCTCGCCACCGCGATCCGAACGCTCGATCGCACCGATCAGGTCGCCGATCGCATCGGTATCGCCGAGCGCGACGATCGCGGCGGTCGACGCCGCGACGACCTCGGGATCGCTCGAGTGGATCGCGCGGCGTACGCGCGCGAGGGGCTGCGAGAGATCCTGCAGCGGATAGCCAGACAGCGCTTCGATCGCGGTCGAGCGTACGCCGTAGTCCTGATCGAACAACCGCTCGACGAGCGCGAACACCGCGCTGCGCGGGCGGAGCTCGGCGGTGCAGATCGTCGCGAAGAACCGAACGTCGCGGTTCGGATCGCTCATCTTGTCGATCAACAGCTCGGAAGCAACCGAGCCGAGCCGCACCACGAGCTCGAGCAGGCCTCCGTACTGCGCGGCGCGCAGCGGTCGGCCCGCGACGGAGAACCGATCGACGCGCAGCGTGCCCGGGAACCTGCGCATCAACGCACCGAGCGCCTCGACCGCGCGCTCGACCGCTTCGTTGAGCTCGTCCTCGGCGCCGCCTTCTCGCGCCGCCTCGATCCGATCGACGACCTCTTCGATCGGGCGCGGCGGATCGGTCGTGATCGAGACTTCCGCATCGTCTTCGAAGCCGGGCAGGGGAGGCGACTCGCCGACCGGCGGGGTCCGCCACTCGGCGGGCGTGCTCTTGACCAGCTTCTTGGTATCGATGTCGCTCGTGTCGACCGGGATGCCGGTGTCCGCCTCGGGCACGCGGTAGCCGGCGGCCTTGTGCTTGACGATCAGGCGACCGAGCGCATCGGCAGCGGCGCTGCCGAGCGGGAGCAGCTCCGCGACATCGACGAGCTTGAGATCGCTATGCACGCGATGCGCGACGACGATCGCGACCACGCGATCGCGCAACACGATCGGTAGGATCAGTGCGGACGGGGGCAGCGAGCCACCCAGCTTCATGATCATCGCATCGATACCAGGATCGCCGGAGCCGAGCGCGCCGATGTGCGGCTGCTGGTTGTTGACCACGCTGCGGAACGGCGACACCACATCGAGTGGCACGAGCACGTTCGCGATCGCACCGACATCGACGCCCGCTTCGGCGAGCGCGACGCGCCCGATCGCAGCTCCTCCTTGCACGGTGAGCAGCGCCGCGTAGCGCGCCTTCGAGCGGGCCGCGCGCAGGAGCGTGAGGAACACGGTGTCGCGATCCTCGGCGGTCGCGAGTAGTTCGCGCGCGCGTACGATCGCGAGCGGGCTATCGCGACCCTGCGTCGGAATCGGCTCGGACCGGCGGTTCGCGCGCGAAGGCGCTGGCGTCACGACCGACGGCGCCGGCACCGTCATCGGCATCGTCACCTGCGGTGGGACGAACGTGATCTGCGGTGCGATGAACGGTTCCTCCGGAACCCCGTCGTTTCTCGATCGAGGTCGCGACAGAGGCGGCGACAGAGGCTGCGACCGTGGCGCGTCGCTCGGAGGGCGTGAACGCGGTGGCGTTGCTTCGACCGGCACGTTGATGCCGACGAGCGTGTTGCGCTTCTTCGGTTCCTCGAGCACCGGTGTGACCGCGCCGACCTTCATGGTCTTGTCGTCGGGCGCGATCGCCTCGAGCACCGGGAGCGGGCCGGCGGCCGGCGCCGGCGTGCGCGACGGAGCGGGAATTGGTTGAGTCTGCTCGACGATCACGCTGCGCGCGCGCCCGACGGGTGTCGGCGTCGCTTCGATCTCGAGCGTACGCGACAGCGTCGTGAAGCGCGCTGGCGGTTCCGTTTTGTACGCGTGCGCGTGTGCGAGGTGCCAGCGGTACTCCGGCGTGATCAGCGGCTGGAGAGGCCGATCGAGGAGGTCGGCGAGATCCTCGAGCTCGTCGATCTCGAGTGGCGAGCACACAAGCACGCGCAGCGCCTGGCTGTCATTGGCTTGGCTGGGGCCGGCCTGCCCGGCCGGACTCAACTGGAGTGGCACCGCGCGAAACTGCAGCGAGATCTCGCCGCCGATCAGCGCGAGCGCATCCGGCTCGATCCGCTCGGACTCGTCGCGCTTCGCGGGCGGCAAGCCCGACGCGAGCGCGAGGTACTGAGTCAGCCGATCCTCGGGCACGAGGTTCATCTCGAGCAGGATCGTGTCGAGGCTGCCGCCGTAGATGACCTGGCGCTGGAACGCCTTCTCCATACGCTTCACGCCCACGAGGCCGTCGCGCACGAGCAGAGAGCTCAGCCGGCTCGGCATACCCTCATGCTCTCATGCTCGGATCACGTAGGTACCGGCGATCCAGTCGTGCAGGCCGCGCTTCTCGCTATCGAAGCCTATCCACAGAAAGCCGAGCAGCAGCGTGGCTCCGCTCGCGAGGTACCCGGCGCAGCGCGCCGCACAGCGCGCGGGCGAGGGCGGTTCGCCGTAGACATCGATCACCTTCATCTTCATCAGCTGCATGCCGAGCGTGCGGCCGCGCACGACGTGGAAGACCAGCAAGTAGACCAGGCCGATCGCGATGAACAGCACGAGGCCCATCACGAGCGCCGGATCGGTCGCGATCACGAGGTCGAGCCACAGATCGACATCGAACAAGTGGAGGTTCGAAGGTGGCAGATGAACGCCCGCGATCTTGCTCGCGAGTAACGTCACGATCAGGGCTGCGGGGATCACGATCGCAAAATCGATCGCCGCGGCAGCGAGCCGCCGCCAGAAGCCGATCACGTACACCGATGCGGCTTCGCGCTTGATGGGGCGCGACGGCCGTTCGAGCACTGCAGGCTCGTCCGTCATCCTCATCTTATACGGCGCGCGAGGTTCGGAAGGCAAATAGCCGGCTTAGCTCGTGGTCGCGGCCCGGATCAGCGCGACCGCGACCATCGGCGCCGTATCGGCTCGGAGGACCCGGGGGCCCAGGCCCAGCGACAGAAAGCCGGCGGCCGCGAGCTGGTCGAGCTCGATCCAGCTGAACCCGCCCTCGGGGCCGCTGATCACGGTCACGTCGGCAACTCCCGACGGCTGGCCACGCTCGGCCGTGGGGTCCAGCACGAACCGGTCCCCGTCGGGGAGCGCCCTCAGGACCTCGCGAAGTGTGGCGGTGAAGCGGACCCCCGGTACCCGCGCCCGGCCGCACTGTCGGGCGGCAGCTTCGATCACGGCGGCGTAGTGAGCGACCCGGGCTTCCCGCTTCGCGGCATCGAGCCGGACCACCGAGCGCTCGGCCTGCCAGACGATCAGCTCGCTCGCGCCGACCTCGGTCAGCTTCTCGAGGCAGCCATCCATTCGATCGCCCTTGATCAGGGGCACGAGCACGCGGACGTGCGGTGCCGCCTCCTGGACGGCTTCGACCACGGCGACCTCGACCACGGTCTCGGTTTCGGTCATCCGCACGATCTTCGCGGTCGCCCGCTTGCCGACGCCATCGACGAGCTCGATCGCCTGGCCGACCCGCACCCGCCGAACGCGACCGAGGTAGTGGTGCTCTTCACCGCGAATCGAAACCTCGCCGGTGATCAGCGAGTCCGGATCGACGAAGATTCTCATGGTCTCGGGGCGACGGTCGCCGAGAGGACGACGGTCGACCACTGCGGATCGGTCGTGCTCGGTCGAACGTGGACGAGGCGCAGGCCGGCAGCGACGAACTCGTCGGCGAGCGGCTGCGCCTGCGGCGTGAGTAGGCCCGACAGGATCAGCGTGCCCGCGGTGCGCGAGACGAGCTCGGCTTTGAGCTCGCGCAGGACGTGGGCCTGGATGTTCGCGAGCACGAGCGGGAACGTGCCGGGAAGCTCGGCGAGCGGCGTGATCGCGGTCTCGATCACGACCTTGTTGTGCGCGCCGTTCTCGAGCGTCGCTGCGACCGCGATCGGATCGTTATCGACGGCGATGCAGCGCGTGCTCGGCCACATCTTGACTGCCGCGATCGACAGGATGCCAGAGCCACATCCGACATCGAGCACGCGATCGGGCGCGAGCCCTCCATCCGCGAGCGTCTGGAGCTCCTCGAGGACGAGCTGCGTGCTCGCGTGCGTGCCGGTGCCGAACGCCATGCCGGGATCGAGGTCGATGACCACATCACCCGGCTGCGCGGTGTACGGTTCCCAGCTCGGCACGACGACGAACTGCCGGGTCAGCCGGCTGACCTTGAAGTAGCGCTTCCAGGCATCTCGCCACTCCGCCTCGGGCATCGCCTCGGCGGTTCGCACGCGTGACGGATCCAGGTTCGCGCCGTTCGCCGCCCAGCGAGTGACCGCATCGCGGGTCTCCTGGAGCGCGCTCGCGACGTCGGCGGGATCTACCCAGAACACGATCTCGTCGCCGCGCTGCTCGGTACCCGCAGCGGCGGCTCGGACATCAGACGCAAGTAGCGCGGCGACGTCATCGACGTCAGCCGCGCCCACAGGAACGATAATTTCGACCCACTCGGCCACTAATCACCCCAAAAGGGTAACTAGCGCGGCGGAGCCGGCGTGACCCGGCGCTTCATCTCGCGACGGAGGCGCTTGCGAGCCTCGCGCGTCTTGCGCTTCTTCTTGACCGACGGCTTCTCGTAAAATCGGCGACGCTTGAGCTCTTGCAGGATGCCCTCTTTGGACATCTTCTGCTTGAGGATCTTCATCGCCTTCTCGAGGCTGTCGCGAACTTCGACCTCGACGGGCCTGCCGAACGTGTTCTCCATAGCGGTCCGGGTTGGTACCTGATCCCCGCGAGGAGATCAAGTCGGCCAACTTAGGCCTTCGCGTTGTGCTTGAAAAACAGCGTGATCGTCAGGCAGTGGAACTCGGAGTCCGAGCTCTGGGTGACGATCTTGTCGACGATCTCGTGTTCCGGGTGCGACCGGATCCAGTCAGTGATCAGTTCTCCAAGCAGCTCGCGCTCCTTGGCCTTGGTCGCGGAAAACACCTTCACGCCGGTTACGTCGATCATGCTGGTGCGGGGTTCATCTTTAGTTGCTGTTTGCGTACTCGCCACGTCCGGACTCCTTAACTCGAAAGGCCAATGTGACCTGCGATGCGATTGCAGTCAACATTGATAATTCCGTTATCGGTGAACTGTCAGGCGTTTGTGGGTTAGCTGGCGAACACGCTCGTAAGTGCTGGCATCTACGGAGTGTTCGGCTAATGTCCGCCGGCATGAGGCGTCTATTTGCTTCGGTTCTGGCCCTCGGGTTGTTCGGACCGCTCTCACCGGTCACGGCGGCGCCCGACAAGCCGGTCATGGCTCACCTGCCTACGGTCGAGACGTTCATGCTTTCGAACGGCCTCCAGGTGGCCTTTCTGCAGCTCGACACCGCCCCCGTCGTCGCGGTTCAAGTCTGGTACCACGCCGGTTCCAAGGACGAGCCGCGCGACCGTCGCGGCTCGGCGCACATGTTCGAGCACATGATGTTCAAGGGCACGGACCACGTCCGGCCCGAAGCACATGCCCAGATGCTCAACAGGATCGGCGGCTACGTCAACGCGCAGACCGACGAGGACGCCACCCACTTCATCAATACGGTGCCGTCCGACTATCTCGACTTCGCGGTCCAGCTCGAGGCCGAGCGGATGCGCCACCTGATGTTCAGGAAGGACATGATCGACGGCGAGCGCGAGGTCGTCAAAGAAGAGATCCGGCAGCGCGAGAATAACCCGATCCAGAAGGGCGTGAAGCGCTTCATGGAGATCGCGTTCACGAAGCATCCGTACTCGTGGGATGCCGGCGGCGATCTCGGAGATCTCGACGCGACGACCAGCGACGACCTCAAGAAGTTCTACGACGCGTACTACGAGCCGAACAACGCGATGCTCGTCGTCGTCGGTAAGTCGACGAGTGCGGCCGTCAAGGCCAGCGCCGAGAAGTGGTTCGGTAAGCTCGCGAAGGCCGGTGACCCGCCGCGCCCGGCCCGCGCCGCGCAGGAGCCGATCCAGAGCGTCAAACGCAAAGAGACCGTGGCGCCGAGTCAGGTCGGGATCGAGATCATCGGCTGGCACATCCCGCCGGCGAAGGACAAGGACATCTACGCGCTGCAGGTCGCCTCGATCATCCTCGGCGCTGGCGATAGCTCGCGCATCAAGGTCCGGATCAAGTCCGTCGATCCCAAGACCAAGAAGCCGCTCGGGCTCGACGGCGGCATGGAGGCGCTCGTTCACGAGGATCCGGGTATGTTGCTCGGCTTGGGCGTGTATCTCGATCCGGCCCAGGGTGCGATGCTCGAGGCCGCGATCTACGACGAGGTCGACAAGCTCGCCGCGAAGGGCCCGGCCACCGACGAGCTGCGCAAGGCCAAGAACCAGGTCCAGGCCGCGTTCGTTTTCGGGCTCGAGCACGCGCAAGGGCTCGCCGAGGCGATCGGTCGCTCGTGGATCAACACGGGTGACCCGAGCTCGTTCTTGCACGATGTGGATAACGTCGAGAAGGTCAGCGCTGCAGATGTCCAGCGGGTCGCCAAGCAGTACCTGACCCAGGATAAATCGACCGTCGTCGTGATTCCGCCGCCAGGCGCTGGATCGCCAGCTCCGACTCCAAATCCCGCTCCGGCCGCACCCTCACCCGCTGCGCCGGCCGCTCCGAAAGCAGGTGGCAAGTGAAGAAGCTCCTCGCACTTCTCGTCATCGCCGCGTGTGGTCCGAAGGCGGCCCAGGTCGAGGTCGCGACGCTGCCAACCGATGGCACCGCACACACCGCGAAGCCGGCCATCGCGCCTGAAGTGAAAAAAGATCCGTGGACCGGTCGCACCGATCTGATCTCGGCGCCTCCGGCGGCCTCGCCGGCCGCGTTGCAGCTGCCGGCGACCGACTCGTTCAAGCTCGCGAACGGCCTCCAGGTATTCGTCGTGAAAAACGACCGGCTGCCGACCGTGAGCTTCGAGCTCGCGCTCCACGCGGGTCGCCAGCAAGAGCCGCGCGCGCGGCTTGGCGTCAGTGAAGCGACCGCCGACATGCTGGTCAAGGGCACCCGAAAGCACGACGCCGTCGGCCTCGCGCGCGCGATCGAATTCGTCGGCGGCACGATCGGTGCCGATGCGACGTTCGAAGCGACGCTCGTCCAGTGCAGCGTGCTCTCGCGCAACAAGAACACCTGCCTCGATCTGCTCCCCGAGATGATCACCCAGGCGACGTTCCCCGATGACGAGCTCGCCAAGATCAAGCAGAACCTGATCGCGGGCGTCCGCGGTCGGCTCGACAATGCGGGCGAGCTCGCGAGCGTCCATGTCCAGAACCTCCTGTGGGGACCGGATCACGTGCGCGGCTGGGTCAACAGCGAGAGCTCGATCGGCGCGATCAAGCGCGACGAGCTCGTGACCTGGGCCAAGACCTGGTACGTGCCGAACAACGCGATCCTGGTCGTCTCCGGCGACCTCGACGGCAAGACGATCAAGAGCGATGTCGAGCGCGCCTTCGGCAGCTGGAAAAAATCGGAGCTCCCGCCGAACCCGTCGTTCAAGGAGCCGAGCCTCTCCGGGATCCGGATCCGGCTCGTCGACAAGCCGGGCCAGACCCAGACTCATATTCGGGTCGCGCAATTCGGCATCCGCCACGACGACCCGAGGTTCTTCGAGACGCTGGTGTGGAACTACGCGCTCGGCGGCGGTGATTTCAGCTCGCGCCTGATGAAGGTCGTCCGCGTCAAAGGCGGTAAGACCTACGGTGCGAGCTCGGCGTTCGATCGCAATCTCGATAAGGGGTCGTTCGTCGCCCAGACGTACACGCGCAACGCCGAGGCGGTCGCGACCACCAAGCTGATCCTCGGCGAGATCGCGACGATGGCGAAGGACGGCCCTTCGGACGAGGAAGTCCGCGCGGCGATCGCGAACATCGCTGGCGGCTACGCCCTGCGCTTTCAATCGGCGAATGATTTCGGTGCCGCGCTGATCGGTGCGGAGCTCCACAACTTCGGCACCGAATACCTGACGAACTATCCGCTCGCGGTCGGCAAGGTCGATCAGGCGGCGGCGAAGAAGGCCGCGGCCGAGCTGCTCGATCCGAAGGACTACGTGATCGTGATGGTCGGAGATGCGAAGGATCTCGAGCCGCAGCTCAAGAAAGAGGGCTGGCGTTACGAGAAGGTCGCATTCACCGATGCGATCACGGAGGAAGCCGCGGCGACGCCGGTGCCGCAAGATGCGAAGTCGCTCGCCAATGCGCGCCAGGCGATCGCCGAAGCCATCGCGGCGAAGGGCGGCAAGGCCAAGCTCGCCAGCATCAAGTCGCTGCACATGACGGCGGCCGGTGTGACGACGATCCAGACCCAATCGCTCCCGGTCGAGATCGAGCGCGAGTTCGTGCTGCCCGACAAGATGCGGATCGATGCGACGATCGCGAAGCAGCTCAAGGTCACCGTCGCGGTCGACGGCCTCAAGGGCTGGGAGATCACGCCGGATCAGAAGACCAACAAGTCCACGCTCGTCGACCTGACGGGCAACGACATGGCGGCGGCGCAGTTCGAAGCATGGCGCGAGGCCGAGCTGATCTTGGTCAAGGCGAGCGACGCTGCCGCGAAGCTCGCGCCGCAGGCCGACGTCTCCATCGACGGCAAGC
>JANXOP010000033.1 GCA_025357755.1 Kofleriaceae bacterium
GATCTGGAGCCACTTCGGCCGCGGTTCGCTGTCGGAGTATCTCGAGGAGGTCTTCGGCTACACGCCGAAGGTCGCGCGCGAGCACGTGCGCGTGGCGTTCGCGATCGAAGAGCTGCCCGTGCTCGGCGAGATGCTGGAGTCAGGCGAGCAGAGCTACACCGCGTTGCGCGAGCTCTCGCGCGTGACCACCGCCGAGACCGTGGGCGAGTGGCGCGAGGCCGCGCGAGGCATGAATGTTCGGCAGGTGGAGGACCTGATCGCCGGGCACGCGAAGGGCGATCGACCGAGCGATCTGAACGATCCAGATCTAGCCATCCAGAAGCTCACGCTCGAGCTGCGTGCCGGAGCCACCGCGCAGCTGCGGCAAGCGAGGCAGGTAATCTCTGCCGAGACCGGCGGCTTCATCGACGACAGCGATCTGTTCGAGGCCCTGTGCGCGGCGTACTTCGCAGGCGGCGAGGTGGATCAGGGTCGTGCGCGGCACCAGCTGATGATCACGATCTGCGAGCAATGCAACCAGGGCTGGCAAGACGCCGCAGGCCGGGTGATCGCGATCGATGCGGTCGATATCGAGCGCGCCCAATGCGATGCGCAACGCATTGGCTGCGATCGCGAACCCGAGCGTGCGACACAAGACATCACGCCGATGGTGCGGCGGTTCGTGCAGCGTCGCGATCACGGCAAGTGTTGTGTGCCGGGTTGCCGCGCCTCGCGTAACGTCGATCTCCATCACATCGTGCATCGCGAACACGGCGGCGGCCACGAGGCCGAGAATGTGACCCTCACCTGTTCGGCACACCATCGCGCCCTTCATGAAGGCAAGTTGCAGATCACGGGGTCGGCGCCGAACCTCACGATCGCCTATGCGACTCCACCTGCCTCGTCGTCGTCGTCGTCGTCGTCGTCGTCGCTCGCGAACTTACCAGCGATCGATGCGATGGATGCAAGCGATGCGTTCCGTGCGGCGCGACTTCAACCGCGCGTCGCAGGACCGACGCCCCGCGTGGGGCGTTCGAAGTTCGAGAGCGTCGTCGCCATGACGCAGGCAAAACAAGCGCTGACGACCCTCGGCTTCAGGAAAGCCGAGGCTGCGCGCTATGTCGAGCAGGCACTCGCGAAGGTCGATAGGCCCGACCTCGAGCTGCTGATCCGTACGGCGCTCGCGTGTTCGCGGCACGGAGTGACCTAGCTTGCTCGCCAGCAGCGCACGATGACCAGGTGTCTCCGGCGTGGCAGACCGCGGGAGCGCGAAGCGCCTTCGACCGGCGCGACGCTGCTGAGAGACGTTCGAGACGTCGCACGAGTTGTCGGCGGTTCGAGTGCGGTCGATGTTGTCGAGGTGCGCGCTTCCGAGGTCCTGGTAAGGACGTCGACGGACGCCCCACACAGTTTTCACCCCTGGTGGTGCGCCGCCTCCGAAGTAGACCCCGCGGCGCTCTTGGTCTGTTTAGCTACTCCCCCACGGTGGTTTTGAACGGTTGATCGGCAACTCGTGCCGCGCACGTCCCGGCCTTGGCCGCCAACGTCCGAATCGATCGAACCGTCCATCTTCTCCGAGGAGGAACATTAGAAGGTCACCGTCCGGTGGAGACTCGCGCGAGTGCCAGCGGAAATTGCGCGGGCGCTCGTCGTCGCCGAAAAGTCGTCTTCAAAACAGCGACAGCTGCGCGACGGGCTTCACCGGTCGAGCGAACCGCGAAGGCGGGAGCTCGGCAGCGTAACGATCGTCGCGCGCGTTCAAGCCGAGCCGCTTGACGGTCGTGTCGAACATCGTCGCGAGCGTTGCCGCGTACACACCCTCCCCGCGCCCGCGCGCGTGGAAGGTCGGGTCGTACAGCTTCTTGCCGCCACGGGTCTCGCGAATGCGATGCATGATCTTGTCGGCCGCGAGAGGCAGCGCGACCCGCACGCGCTCCTCGAACACACCGGCGACGGCGCCGGGTAGGCGCAGCAGCACCCAGCCGGCGGACGCCGCGCCCGCATCCTTCGCACGCTCGAGCACGCGCACCATCTGATCGTCGTTGAGGCCCGGCATCACCG
This sequence comes from Kofleriaceae bacterium, assembly GCA_025357755.1. GTDB lineage: Bacteria > Myxococcota_A > Polyangia > Haliangiales > Haliangiaceae > JABFXX01. The sequence goes on from JANXOP010000033.1 coordinate 2,041, forward strand.
GCGCACACATCACGCCGACCGGGACGCCTGCCGCGGCGAGCTTCTCCATCGTCTTGAACCGGCGCTCGGGCGCGGGCGCCCACGGTTCGATCTGGCGTGCGAGCTCCGGATCGACCCACGCGATGCTCATGCTGACGTGCACGCCCGCTTCCTTGTGGAGCTCGACGAGCAGCTCGATATCGCGCTCGATCAGTGCGCTCTTCGTGATGATCGCGACCGGGTTGCGATACGCGAGGCAGACCTCGAGGCACTGCTTGGTGAGCTCGAGTTGCTTCTCGACGGCTTGATAGCAATCGGTGACGCCGCTGAACATCACGAGCTCACCGCGCCACGAGGGCTTGTCGAACGCTTCGCGCAACAGCTCGGCGGCTCGTGGCTTGACGACGATCTTCGTATCGAAATCGGTGCCCGCGCCCATGTCGAGGTACTCGTGCGACGGTCGCGCGTAGCAGTTGTGGCTGATCACACCGTTCGCGATGAAGTCCCCGGTGCCGGTCGTGATGTCGAACAGATCGCGCGTGCCGATCGGTTCGATCCGCACGATCCGCGAGCTCGCCATCGCTTCGACCTCGCGCCCCTCGAGGTGCCACGAGCGCGGGCTCCGCGCGGCCAGGTGATAGCCGCGGTGCTCCGAGATCAACTGGGTGCCACCGCCATAGTGCAGCTCGCTGGTGATCGAGAGCTCCGCGACGTACGAGCGCGGCCGGCGCACGCCCGCGAGACCAGGGCCTAACAACACGTCGCGATCCGAGAGCACCGGGCGCTGGAACGGCGCCGCCGCGGGTTGCACGAACCGCCAGCCGCGCTCGCCGAGGAAGCGATGATCGCCACTCGCGACGAGCTCGGTGCCATCCGCGAGCACGACGCGAAACGCAGGCTTGCGCGTCGCCCAGTGATGGAGCACGCGCGTGTGGACGTACCGCCGCGTGCCGCGGACCTGCCGCGTGCCATAGATCGCATCCCCGGGGCGCAGCTCGGCGAGCCGCCGCGTGCGCCCATCCGCCAGCGTGATCGCGGTGTCGCCACTCAAGCAGTACGCGCACGCGTGCAGACATCCGCGATAAGGATTCACGCTGTGGTTGAACCCGACGTCGGGCGAATCATTGCTCGCGAGGATCGAGCGCGAATGATCTTCGATCAGCCGGACCTGGGCCGGAGGAGGCCCATCACCGGGCTCGTACTCGACGGCGACATCGTGGAACCGGTTCTGCGGATTGGCTGACGGTCGAGACTTCACGCCGAAACGAGACTACTGCTTATCCGTTCAGTAGTCCAGTTTCCACCTCACTCGTCCTCGTCGGTGTCGCGCTCCGGAACCGGATCCGGAAATAACTCATCGATCTTCGCGATCAACGGCTCGGGCAGGCGCTCCGCAGCGGCACACATCACGAGCTCGAACAGATCGACCGCGGTGTGGACGCGCGGCAGCGGCACCGTGCCGCGATCGATCGCGTAGCGCAGCGCGAGCTCCGCGATCGTGGTGACCACGACGTGGGGTGGCCGCGGTGTCGATTCGAAGATCGCGCGTGCTGCATCGCACGAGCGCGCCGCGATCGGTTCCTTCTTCACGCGCGATGCGAGCTTCGCGACGCCGATCGCGATCGCTTCGAGCGCCTTGGTATCGAGCACGCGTCGATCGTCGAGCCGCGCGAGGCTCACGCCAGGACCGAGGAAGCCGGCGAGCCCACCACCCGCGAGCGGATGGCGCGCGAACACCGTGATCGGCTTGCCCTTCACGGCGGCGAGCATGCCGACCGCCTCGCGCTGACACAGCGAGAAGTCGATCGCGATCGTCGCCAGCCAGGTCTCGTTCGCGAGCTCTGGTTCGTGCGCGATCGCACCCCACCGCCGGACCTTGCCGTCGCGCACGAGCTTCGCGCAGGTGCCGACGAGCTCGGGCCAGGCCGTCGAGCTCTGCCACTTCGCGTACAGCGGTAGCTGCACGAGCGGCAAAGCATCGAGCTTGGTGTTGCGGAGCACCGCATCGACGCTCTCGATCACGTACCGCACGGGCAACCGCTCGAGCATCAGGTCGCGTGTCGGGGCGCCGCTCGGGAGCTGCACCAGCTCGTCGAGCCGGGTCGCGATGATCGCCCGATCGCGCACGCGGAGGTCGCGCACCGCATCGGCCACCATCCGTTCCGTATCGCTCTCCGGCGAGACATCGATCACGTCGAGGTTTGCTTCGAGCGCATCGTGAACGCGGCGCACGACCTCGTTGGGATCGCGGCCGCGTCGGGTCGACTTCACGTAGCTCACGTCGCCCAGCCCGACGGTCGCGATTGTCTGTCCCGCGAGCTCGTGTGTGCGCACGCGCTATCGTAACGCGGCGCACGCTCCCCGTTCACGGGGCGTCCAGGTATTCCAACTTCGGCTTCGCCGTCGCTCGCGCGCGTAGCAACTGGATGCCACCTCCCCAAACGCGCTAGCCTGGCGGGATGCATCGATCGCTATGGGTTGTCGCACTAGGTCTCGTCGTCACCGGCTGGGCAGGTTGCGGTGATGATTCGAATCGCCGGATCGCGGATGCACCGAGTGTGAATGGCGATGTCGCGCCGCTCGATTCGCCACCCCCGGGCACGCCCGTCACCGTGACGGTCTCCGATAACCTCGGCCCGACCGCCTCGCTGGCGGCGTACTTCCAGAATGTCGACTCGAGCATCGTCTCGAGCACGCTCACCGACACCGCAGGCTCGGCGAGCGCGGTGATGGCCGCGGGGGGCTACGTCACGGTCGTCGTCCCGCAGACCCAGCTGGCGCTGGGCGGGAATGCGCCGCTGCAATACACCCTCTACACGTGGGCGGGCGTGAAGCCGGGCGATCACCTCGTGATCGACCACTCGTATCTCAACGGTCAGCCGAAGAACGTCCAGTTCACGCTGCCGATCGATCTGCAGCACGTGCTCTCGAACTATCACATCGCGAGCAACTGCGGCTCTGCCGACACGGCGACCGCCGCGGGCAGCTCGCAATCGACGGTCGTGCTCGCGGCGTCGTTCTCGAACTGCCCGAACGACACGGCGGACGTGATCGTCTATGCGACGAGCTCGAACAATACGATCGTGAGCTCGTTCTCGGTGCTCGCGCAACCGATCGTCGATCAAGGGATGGTCGACTACACGGCCAAGACCTACGGCGCACCGACCAGCCGCTCGTTCGAGCTCGACAACAACGATACGCCAAACCAGACGATCTATGCGATCGATCACCTCGCGACGGCGCGCGGCCAGCTGTACGCCAACCAGATCAACCTCTCGCTCGAGGCGACCGCGATCGGCACGCAGATCTTGCCGGCGCTACCGACGGGCTCGTTCGAGGCGGTCGAGCTCGATCAACACGTCGACGTCACGTCGCGGACCTTCTTCGAGTTCGGCACCACGGGTGACTACACGCGTGACTGGTCCGCCGTCCGCATCCCGGACTTCGACAGCACCACGGCTCCCGATCTCGATACCGGCACGCACGCGCTCACCTGGGTGAACACGGCGGCGACGAGCGTCGCGCCCGATGTCTCGACGGCGTCGGTCTACGCGAACCGGACCCTCGATGCGACGACGAGCATCAGCTTCACGTGGTTCATCGCAGGCCCGGCGACGACGCCCTCGCTGATCTATCCGACCGTGCCGACCAGCGTGCAGGACTTCAACATCAAGCAGGACGATGTTCACGGCATCGACGGTCTCGGGCAGCTCGCCGTGCCGGGCGGCTACGACGCGTTGCGCGCCACGATCTTTCACACCTCGTATCCGACCCTGGCGACGGGCAAGGTCAGCGCGATCAGCTACGACTACTTCCAGGGCTTCGTCGGACGGGTGCGGGCCCACGTGCGTGCCGCGGTCGACCCGCAGGTGCGCCGTCCGTTCCTGCTCCTGCGCAAGTAAGCGCTCTACGTAGGCCGCCAGGATTCTGGAGCCTCCCGCAATCCGTCGGCCGCTGCGAGAGTAGCGCAGCGATCGGTAGTGTCATACTCGTAGCGCGTGGCCGCCGACTCCGACGACAAGCGAGATCCGGACGGATCCGGGTCCGTCGAGGTCCAGATCTCCGGCGCGAGCTTGCCGAACGCGGTCCCGGAGCAGCTTTCGGATCTCGATTCGGCGCCGACCGCATCGCATCCATCGTCGGGCCGCGTGCATGCGGTCGCCAGCGAAGAGCACCACAAGAGTGGCGCCCATCGCACGCGCGAGATGATCGGCGCTGCCGCCAGTGGTGGTGTCGAGTTGCTCGGCGACGGCATCACGAAGCTCGGCGCCGGGGTGTCGAAGCTCGGCGACTTCACGAACAAGGTCCCGTTCGTCGGCTCGAACGTGCACAAGCTCGGCGAAGGCCTCTCGAAGGCTGGCGAGTCGGTCCACGCGTTGCCGGCCGCGACGAAGACTCGCCGCGGTCGCTTGCTCGTGCGCAGCGTCGTCGTCGGCTTCGTGCTGGTCGCGACGTGGATCGCGGTGATCGTCGGGCTCCAGCTCCACGGCAACGACATCCCGGACTTTCGGCCGACCGCCGAGCACATCCTCGTCGAGATCGGCAAAGGCTCGGCCGCGATCGGCGAGGTCTACGAGAAGGCTTCGCCGCGGTTCCAGGAGATGGTGCGCAAGGAGCGGTTCATCGACGAGATGACCGATCTCAACACCACGCTCGGCGCGTTCACCGAGGTGACCTCGATCAACGACACGCTCGTGACGAACGGTCCTGGTGGTCAAGTCGGGAGGGTCTCGCTCACCGCGTCGTACGCGCGCGGGATCTCGAAGGGTTCGATCAGCTTTCACTACGATCAGGGGCGCTGGAAGTTGCTCGGTATCGGCATGGAGCTCCCGACCGAGCTCCACATCACGCAGGCGCAGCGCGAGCAGCGCGTGGCCG
>JANXOP010000044.1 GCA_025357755.1 Kofleriaceae bacterium
CACGGAGGTGCGAGCCTGTTCGTGGTCGGGATCGCGGGTTGGCTCGCGCAGCGCCGCCGCAGACGCTGCTAAGCTCATAGCGATGCGCCTCGTTCCAGTCGTTGTCGTGCTTGCTGCACTCGCTTTGCCTGCGTTCGCGGACACCACGCCGGTGACGTCGGTCGCGCAGATGATGGTCCTCGAGCCCGGGGACTCGAGCTACAAGCTGTTCCACGGCGCGGTCTGGCTCGAGCTCGACAAGGCCTCGGTCAACTATCGCTGGGGTGGCTTGCAGTGCAAGGGACGCGAGCTATCCGACACGAGCATCCAGTTGATGTTCTCGGCGTTTCGCTCGGAGTATCAGGTCAAGCTCGAGTACGTGAGCACCGACTATCAAGGTAAGCCGTATCGCTGCGTCACGGGCTTCACGATCTCGAAGTCGTGATCGTCGACGCGCACACGCACCTGTTGCCCGAGCGCCTCGCGAAGAAGATCCGCGAGTTCTTCGCCGAGCACCTCACCGCGGCGTTCGCGTATCCGATCGATCACGAGGTCGTGCTCGAGCGCCATCGCGCCGATGGCATCACGCAGATCTGGAACCTGCCGTACGCTCACAAGGCGGGTGTGGCGGCAGGGCTCAACGATGCGATGCTCGAGATCTCGGCGCGGCTCGTGGGCCACGGCGTCGAGGTCGTGCCGGGCTGCACCGTGCATCCCGCCGATCCAGATCCTGCCAGCGAGCTGCGCCGCGCGGTCGCTGCGGGCGCTCGCGTGGTCAAGCTGCACTGCTCGGTCGGCAAGTTCGAGCTCGATGATCCGCGGCTCGCCGACGCGCTCGAGGTCGCCGGCGAGCTCGGCACGCCGGTGGTCTATCATGCGGGCCACGCGATCAGTGGCTCGACCGCGGCGGCCGATGTCGCGCCTCTCGAGCGCGCGGCGATCGCTCATCCCGCGACGAACTTCATCCTCGCGCACTTCGGTCATCACGCGCTCGCGGCCGGCATCGCGGCGGTCGATCACCACGCGAACATCTACGCGGATCTCACGCCGGTCGTACACGACTCGATTCCCGTGCTGCCTGCGGACCTCGAGCGGCTCGCTCCGAAACTGCTGTTCGGCAGCGATGCGCCGAACACCGGGATCACCGCCGGCACGTTGCTCGAGAGCTTGCGTGCCCGCGCGAGCGCTGCGGCCCTCGCGACGATCTTGCGTGGCACCGCGGAGCGGCTCACCGCCCGAGTGCGCGCAGGTAATCGATCTTGACCTTGCGCTGAACGCGGCGCGCTATCGGGGCGCCGAGCTTCGCGATCCAATCGGCCATGCGGGCGTACGCGATCGTCTCGCCGATCACGGCGTGCGGACCGCGCGAGACCGCGAAGTACTCCTCGCCGGATTCGGCGTGGCCGGGCAGGGTGCCGTACGCGTACTCGAACCGATCGGGCGTGGCCTCGACATGGACGATCCGGCACGGATTGATCGACCACACCGGGCCGACCTTCGCGCACACGACGACATCGCGGCGCAGCACTACGCGCGCGTCGCGCGGGTACACGAACATGTACGGCAGGTCGTGGGTCGCGAACGAGGCGAGCCGCTCGGCCGCGGTCGCGAACTCGATCGCGAGCTCGCAACGATGATCCTCGCGATGGTAGGCAGGAGCGCCACCGGTGCGGCTCATCCCGACCTCGGGATACGTCACCGAAAGCCCCGCGACGCGCGCGAGGATCGCGGCAAGCTCGGCGTCTCGAGGGCGGCGCAACGACCACATCGGTGGTCACCATACGCGGTCAGTGCGTCGCGAGCCAGCTGACGATCGCGTTCACCGTGCTCTCATCGAGACCGCGATCCGGCGAGTTGTAGCCGAGCTCGACGGCGCCGAGATCCGCGCGCAGCTCCGAGAGCGACTTGGTCTCGTGTTTGAGCACGTGGTCGGCCTCTGGCGCGAGCACCAGTGTCGAGCCCCTTGCCGCGGCATGTAGCGCCTTCGCGTCGAGCTCGGGATCGACCTGGACGTCACGCATCCCGTTGTAGATGAACACCGGCTGGGTTACCTGCGCGACGGCGGCCGCCGGATCGAACACGAGCAGCGCGCGCGACAGCTCGGCGGTCGACGGCGAGGTCAGCGTGCGCAGCAAGGTTTGTAAGCCCGGAATCGGGGTTGCCTTGATCGGATCGATCGCGTTGCCCGCGAGGAAGTCGTCGAGCGCCGCGCGAAACGGCGCGAGCAAGGCTTCAGCCTGGCCGGGTGCCTTGGTCTCGATCTGCGCGCGGAGCTGGCCGAGCACGACGTCCTTCAGCGTACGTCCGGGCGTCGACAGCAACAGCACGCCCTTGACGTGCGCGCCCTCGACGAGCGCGGTCCGCAGCGTGTGCAACCCACCTTCGCTGTGACCGGCGATGTATAGCCGCGCCGGATCGACCTCGGGGCGCGTGCGCAGATACGCGAGCGCACCGCGCATCTCGTCGACGTAGACATCGATCCGCTGGCCCAGCACGGAGATGTGGTTCTTCCCCGACGAGGCCTTGTCGAACCGGACGACGACCGCACCGTGCGCCGCGAGCGCCTCGGCGAGCAGCTTGCCGCTGCCGTTCTTGGTCGCGATCAGCGGGCTGTTCCAATCGCGATCGGTGGGGCCGCTGCCTGCGAAGATCACGATCGCAGGGAACACACCGGGCTCGCCAGGGCGAACCAGCGTGCCGGGCACGCTGTCACTGCCGGCGGCGAGCTCGATGTCCTCGCTGATCGTCGCGAGGTGAGCGGAGGCCGCGATCCGCATGGTCGGCGGAGCCACCGGTTTGGTCGCTGCGCTGCTGCACGCTCCGACGCAGCCGAGCAACAGCGCCGCGCGGATCACGCGCCGCTACCCGAGCCAGCGGGCGCTGCCGGCGCAGCGCCCGGCTTGATCTGATCGGGACCGATGAGATCGTGCGCGCCCTTCGCGCACTTTCCGATGATGTCGTTGTCGACCATGCTGGGACCGCCACGCACGCCGATGATGCACTTGGTATCGTCGTCGAAGAACTTGTAGTTGTTCTTGTCGGCTTCGCCCTCTGGCATCACGCGAAGGCACGCCGGAAAGCCGAGCGCGGTGTCCATGTTGGCCTTGCTCTCGACGCACTTCTTCGCGAACCGGTCGGCTGCTTCGATCGTCCAGCAGTACGTCGCGATGTTGCAGATCTCGTCACCCGGCATCACGCCGAGCCGGCCGTTCTTCTTCTTGAGCGCGGTCTGCTCCGCTTCGCTCGGCGGCTTACCACCGCGGATGATCGAGCACGACGCCGCGGCTTCGCCATCGTCCTTCATCTGATGGACGACGACCGGTGCGGTCTCGCCGAGGAGCTGGGTAAACTTGTCGGCGTCGACGAGCTGCGCGCAGGTCAGCTTCTGCTGGCCCGGCACCGGCGGATCGATCTTCTTCACCTGGAGGTTCGGGTCGTTCATCTTGGCCTTGTTCTCGGCGGCGGCCTGCTTGCGCGCCTCCTCGATCCCCGCGTTCTCGCTCTTGGAGCACGCAGAGAGGCCTAAACCCACGATGGTGAACATGGCGATCGTCGTCCGCATCTGTGCGGAAACTAACACGAGAGTTGTCAGACGTGCCGTCTACGATCCTCGGCATGCGAGTGCATCACACGAAGAACAAGGGCGATCTGGGGGTGCTGCATGCGCAGCTCGATCTGGCGAAGCGCGGCTGGACGATCTGTCTGCCGCAGACCGAGCACGCGGAGCTCGATCTCATCGCGTACCAAGACGGACGGTTCTTGCGGTTCAGGTGAAGTACCGGGCCGCGGTGAACGGGCTCGTGGCCTTCCCGTTGACGACGTGTTGGGCGGACAAACACGGCGTGCACTCTGTCGCGTTCGATCGATAAGAACGCGATCGATGTGTTCTGTGTGTACTGTCCAGATACCGCTCGTTGCTACTACGTAGATCCTCGCAAGGTCTCGCGGTCGGTGCACATCCGCATCAGCCCCCCCCGAAACTCACAGGTCAAGCGCATTCATCTCGCCGAAGACTTCACCGAAATCCCAGAAGATTGTGGGGTTTCGGCTCCCTCCACAACGCCACTTGTCCACGGCGGCTGCATCCGGCACAGTCGCGAGCCGAAAGCTCTCTGGGGCTTCGCACGCGCTCATAGCTCATTTGGATAGAGCACGAAATTTCTAATTTCGGGGCAGCAGGTTCGAATCCTGCTGGGCGCACGATCAGACTGACGGCTGGATTTCGGTTTCGGCCTCCGTCCCGCTCGTCGCGAGCGCAGCATGTCAGACCGACAACTCGGGGGTTGCACGTGGCTCCCTCGTTCACTACGCGGTCGACCATCTGACGATGCCGCACGACAGCGCGGAGGCCCGCGACGCCGCGATCGATCTCGACCACGACGCCTCGCCCGACAACCAGCTCGGCTACGTGATTGCCGGCCAGACCGGTCAGGGTTTCGACTTTCAGACCTCGATGGACCACGCGATCGCGACGGGCGACATCCTGATGCTGATCGATGTGCAGAGCGACGGGTTCCGCGACGGCGCCGCCGCGGCCGAGGTGGCGTTCGGTGATCATCCGAGCTCACTCGACTACCCCGCGATGGACGGCAAGATCATCGACGGTAAACTCCAAGCCGGGCCCGGTGACACCACGATCCGGATCACGCTGGGCGGCGCACAGATCGTCGAGGTCCCGCTGCATGGAAGTCGGGTCCACGCGGTGCAGTCTTCGACCGGCCTCACCGGCTCGATCGCGGGCGGGGTGGCCAGCGAGGACGTCAACCTCGCGTTGATCCCCGCCTACCATGACGCGATCACGGCGGTGGTCGCTCGCGATTGCCCCGGAGAGGTCGCGACGCCCCCGTGCGGTTGCACCGCCGAGACCGTCGGCGGGACGATGCTGGGCCTGCTGGACGACACGCCACCAGACTGTCAGATCAGCCTCGCCGAGCTCCGCGATAGCAGCGGAACCCAGTCGCTGATCGCCCCCGACATCACGATCGACGGCGTCGACCTGCTGTCGTACGCGATCAGCTTCACCGCGGTCCCGGCGACGTTGTGAGCTCGCCGCGCCCCCACGAGACTCTCGGTGTGCCGTGATCAGGTTCGAATCCCGCTCGGCGCACTGACTGGCACACCCACTGCAATTAGCGACGGGAATGCAGGTCCGTCGGTTCTTCAAGACGCTGGTGACGGCCATCATCAACGACAACGTCACCGACTCCGCGGCGATGATGGCGTACTACGCGGTGATGGCGCTGTTTCCGATGGTGGTCTTCGTCGGATCGCTGTCGCTCCTGGTGCTGCCTGAAGCGACCGTTTTGCAGGGCGTCGGGATGGCGAGCGAGGCGCTACCGCCCAGTGTGCGCCAGATCCTCGTGGAGCGTGTCGATTCGCTCGTCAAAGCGAACAGCGCAGGATTTGCGATCGTCGGCGCCGTCGTGGCCTTGTGGGGCGCTTCGCGCGGCGTGGTCGGACTCACCACCGCACTCGGTACGATCTACACGAAGCCGGAGACGCGCTCGTGGGTGCGCCGCCAGCTGATCGCGATCGGGATGACGTTCGCGGTCGCGATCCTCGTCGTCCTGGCACTCTCGCTCCTCGTCATCGGCCCGACCGTCGGCCATTGGGCGCTCGGCCGGTTCGGGCTCGGCGACACGTTCGACATGGTCTGGAGCGTCGGGCGCTGGGTCGGTGCGGGGGTGCTCGTGATGTTCGTGTGGGCGCTGGTCTACAAGTACCTGCCCAACACGGACGCGCCGCTCCACATCTTCACGCCGGGCGCGGTGATCGGGGTCCTCGCTTGGCTAGGTCTCAGCGCGCTGTTCGGCGTGTACCTGTCGCACTTCAACAGTTACGAGGCGACCTACGGCACGCTCGGCGGCGCGATCATCTTCTTGCTGTGGCTGTGGTTGTCGAATGTCGTGCTGCTGATCGGTGCCGAAATCAACGACGTGCTCGCGGATATTCGCGCTCCGCACAGCGAGGCCGCGGCCAAGCTCGCAGATACGCGCGAGGTCGAGGGCTCGCACGAGGCGGCCGCGAAGGCAGCCAAGCTCGCGGATGCGGCGCACGACAACGCGGTCGTGCCGCCGTCACCGCCACCTTCAGATGTTCATTTGCACTGACGTCAGCGAGCGCGGTTGCTGGCGTCTCGGAGCTTCGCGGCGTCGGCGCGGATCTGCTCGAGCACCGTCGTTGACACCGCGCGGCGCGGCGCCGTGGAGAGGGCATCCTTGAGCCGGACTAGCCGATAGCGACGCATGAGATCTTCGGTCAACTCGCGGCCGACCTGGGCGCGCAGCGTCGCGAGCTCGCGGCCGACGGTTGCATAGAGGGCAGTGAGATTTTGTGGCGAGGTCTCGATCGGTGCGGGAGCGGTCGACGGCGGCGAAGGCAGCGGAGCCGGCGCGACGGGCTGAGCGGAGCCGAGCGTCGTCGGCGGCGGTGCGATCGCGGGTTTGGTGGTTGGATCGGAGCTCCGCTGAGTGATCGCGATGATGCTACCGACGATCCCGACCCCAGCCACGACGAGCACGATCGGCCACTTCGATCGTCGCGGAGGCTGCCACTCGGCCGAGTCGACCAGATCGACCGAATCGACCGAATCGACCGAATCGATCGCGGTCCCACTCGGCACGCGCGCGAAGGATCGTACATCGCGTTCGGCCTTCGGCATCGGCACGGGTACCGGATCCGGTGTCGATATCGGTGTCGGCGTCGGATCTCGCGTGAGCTGCCACATCGCGAGCGTCTTGGTTCCCTCGCTATCCGTCGGTGGCTGCGGTGCGGCGACTGGCGTCGCGACGACAGGCGGCATCGCGAGCGTCTTGGTGGCTTCGCGCTCTGCGACCGGTGGTGCGATGAGCTCCTCTCGCACGCCGAGCTTCGCCGCGGCGGCGTCTCGATCTTGCTCGACGAGCTCGAGCAGCAGCTTGACCTCGTTGGCATCGCGCGGTCGAGCATCCGGGTTCTTCGCGAGCAGTGCGTACGTCAGCGCCTCGAGCAGCGGATCGACCGCGGCGTCCGGCGCGCGGACGCTCATCTTCGGTGGCGCTTCGCGCAACGCCGCCGAAACGATGTCGACGTTCGTACCCGTGAACGGGAGCACGCCGGTCAGCATCTGGTACATGATCACGCCGAGAGCGTAGAGATCGACGCGGTGATCGACGGCGCGCCCGGCGGCCTGCTCGGGCGCCATGTACGACGGAGTGCCGAGCACCATACCGGCGGCAGTCAAGCGCGTCGAGTCATCGGCTTCGAGCAAGATCGCAGTGCCAAAATCGGCGATCCGCGGAATTTCGTCGTCGAGTGTGGTCTCGACGATCACGTTCTCCGGTTTCAAGTCGCGATGGATGATGCCGTTGCTATGCGCGTACGCGAGGCCGGCGCAGATCTGGCGCAGTAAGCGGATCGCACGCGCCGCGGGCAGCGGTCCTTCACTCAGCAGGGCCGCGAGCGTGACCCCATCGGCGTATTCCATCGCGAGGTACGGCACGCCCTCGGTCGTGCCGACATCGACCACACCGATCACGTTGGTGTGATGCAAGGAACCCGACACCACCGCTTCGCGCTCGAATCTCCTCACGGCCTCGTCGTTCGCGAGCAAGTTGCGATGTAGCACCTTGAGCGCGAACAGCCGGGTCAGCTTCGTGTGGTGCGCGCGGTACACCGTGCCCATCTTGCCGACGCCGAGCTTCTCCTCGACGACATAGCGCTCGCCGATCGTCACGCCGACGAGGTCGCGGCCTGCTGTTTTTCGCACCGGTGCGAGCGGCGTGACGTACTCCTTGTAGCCGGCAGCGCGGGGCGCGTACCCGGCGGGCCGGGGCGCGAGCGCGTCGTCATCGGCGTACTCTGCGAGCGATGTCCGCGGCGGACGTGGTGCGAGCTCGTCAGGCTCTGCCGTATGCACGACGAGCTCCGGCTTCGCAGCGAGGACCTCGCAGGCGTCGCAGCTCGTGAGCGCATACAACACGGCCGAGACCAGCCGTTTCTCGATCCGCGCCTTGCAGGTCTCGAGCTCCGCGAGCGTCGCGCCCTTGGTGAGTAGCTCGAGGATCGGGCGCGCATCGTCGCCGATCCCGAAACCGGAGAGCTCCGCGACCGCTTTCGGGCGGAGCCGAAACCACGCACCCTGCCGTTCGAGGTCCGCAGCCAGCCGGAGCTCCGACATGTTCTCGCGGGCGCCCAGGTAGATGACCTCGCGCACGTCGATCGCCACACCGGCAAACGGCGAAGCGTGGTCGACGACGAGCTCGTTGACGATCACCTCACCGCGCTCGAGCGAGAAGGTCCGTGCCGCACGGCGAGCGAGCACGCTACGTCGCAGCTGGGCTGCCTGTTCGCTCGAGAGCTTCGCGTACTCGATGATCAGCTCGAGCTCGTCTCGGTCCGGGCTCGCTGCCTGGCGCCGGAGGATCTCCGAGACCTGGCTCGACGAGATCAAGGCACTGATCCGCGCGACCCGCACCGCGGCATCGGTCGCGAGCGGGGAGGTCGCGTCGACGATCTTGCCGCTCTCGAAGGTCAGTGCGAAGCGCCGCTCGTCGGCCACGACGCTCAGTCGACCGGACCAGCCACGTCGCGCGAACCCTGCGAGGGTGTGTCCCCACGGCTCCGCTTCGATCTTGCGCTGCTCGAGGTCGGACACCTTGACCCGCCGAGTCTATCATCCGCGTCGACGCAGCTACGCGACGACGGCGTCGACTTTTGGTTCGATCAACTCGATCTTCTTCCACGCGCCGGTCTTGAATCGAAGCGCGAGCGCGAGCGCGAGCAACATGAGGTAGCCGCACAGGCACGCCATCGCGCCGACCGCGCCGCCGTTCCACACCCGTACGACCAGATACGAGCCGGGCGCGAACAATCCCCACGCGATCGCGATGCGCATGCCTGCGGTCCACGCGGTGTCCCCGGCGGCGCGCAGCGTCTCGTTCAGCGTCATACCGACCGCATCGAACACTTGCCAGATCGCGCTCATCGCGAGCATCGAGCCACCAACGACGATCACCGCCTCACCGCGAAGACCCGAAGGTGCGAACCACGACAGCACGTGCTCCGGTGCGGCGACGTAGAGCAGGGCCATCGCGCCTTCCCAGGCGATCGTACACGCGAGCGTGAGCTTGACGTTCGCCCACACGCGCTCGCGGTGGCCTTCGCCGATCGCTTGCGCCGAGAGGATCGCACCGGCCGATGCGAGTCCGAACGCGGGCATGAACGCGATCGAGTTCACCGCGATCACGATGTTGAGCGCGGCGACCGTCGTTGCACCGAGCTTCGCGACGACGATGTTGATGAACGCATCGAACGCGGCGAACTCGAGGAACCAGTTGAGGCCGTTCGGCAGCCCGAACCGCGCGACGCGCCAGAGCTCGCGCTTGGACAGGCCGAGCGGACCCCGCAGTTTTGGTGCACCGCCCCAGCGGCGCCAGAACGCGACGAGTAGGAACAGGAAGCCGAGCCAGGTCGCGAGCGCACACGCGACCGCCGCGCCGTCGACACCCATCGCGGGGAAGCCGAACCGGCCCGTGATCAACAGCGCGTTGAACACGATCGCGGAGACCATCGTGATGATGCCCGCGATCATCTGCATCCAGGTGTTGCCGAGCCCGCCGTACCAGTTGCCGAGCGCTTCGATGCCGACCGCGGCGGCCACCGAGAGCAACCGGATCTGCATGTAGCTCGACATCAGATCGTGGAGCTCGGGTTTGTAGCTCGCGAGCCCGAGTACGGAGGGGATGAACGGGATCGCGATCGCGCCGACGATGCCGGCGATCAGCGCGAAGCCGAGGCCGTACCACGCGAATCTGCGCGTATCGGCGAGCTCCTTGCGACCGACGAGCTGCGCGACGAAGCTCTGGATGATGAACGCGAGGCCCATCGGCAGGAACACGAACGTCATCGTGTTGAGGCCGCCCGTCGAGGTCGCCGCGATCGCGTTCTCGCCGAGGTCCTTGACCTGGACCACGTCCGCGAACGTGATCACCGACTGACTCGCGCGCGCGAGCACCATCGGCAGCGCGAGCACGAGGAGGGTCACGAGGCGCGAACGCATGGCGGCGAACCATGCGTTGGATGAGCTGGGTGTGCAAGGACTGCCGGAGGGCGAAAGCCAGGCAGGAGCGCGAGGCTATGTCCCGCGCCGTGCGCCGGTGGTGATGCGACGACGCCGGATCACGTCACCGATGGTACACGACCAAAGATCTGGGCGATCTCGATCGCCGCCGCCTCTTCGAGCTGATCGTAGCGACAGTCACGCGGGGCTTTGTCCGTGCGCCAGCGCTGGAGGTGCGTTCCGTGCCGGAACCGCGTGCCCTGGAGGTGGTCGTAGGACACTTCGCACACGAGCTCGAGGCGCAGTGGCTCCCACGAGAGATCCTTGCCGCGATTCCACCGCGATGTAGCGCCGGGCTTGCGTTGAGGCGCGGCTTCTCCGTCGCCTTCGCCGAGAACGTTCGCCCAGTCCTTCCACGGATGATGTTCGCGATCGCGGAGCGGCTTCAACATCTCGGCGAGCTCGGCACGCACGGTCTGCTTGAAGCCCGCGCACACGCCGACGTGATGCAACACGCCCTTGTCGTCGTAGAGCCCGAGCAGCAGCGAACCGACGAGCGTGTCCTTGCCGCCCTTGTACCAGCGGAACCCCGCGACCACGCAATCCGCGGTGCGCTGGTGCTTGATCTTGAGCATCGCGCGCTTGCCGGGCTGATAGCCGAGCGAGTCGGGCTTGGCCATCACACCGTCGAGGCCCGCACCTTCGAACCGCTGAAACCAATCGGTCGCGACCGCCTTGTCGCGCGTCGCGGGCGTGACATGGATCGGCGACTTGGCGTGCGCGAGGGCGGCGACCAGACGCTCGCGCCGTTCGAGTTGCGGCAAGGCGCGCAGATCGTCATCGCCGAGCGCGAGGATGTCCCACGCGATGTACGAGCTCGGCTTCTCGGCGGCGAGGGTCGCGACGCGCGTCGCCGCAGGATGGATGCGGAGCAACATCGCATCGAAGTCGAGCCGTCCTTCATGTGCGATCACGATCTCGCCATCGAGCACGCACTTGTCGGGCAAGCTCCTCCGGAGCTGGACCTCGAGCTCGGGGAAGTAACGACCGAGCGGCTTGAGATCGCGGCTCTGGAGGTAGAGGTCGTCGCCGGCCTTGAACACGAGCGCGCGAAAGCCGTCCCACTTCGGCTCGTAGATCCACTGCTCGCCCTCGGGAATCTCCGAGGACAATTTCGCGAGCATCGGCTCGACCGGTGGTTGAAAAGGCAGCGCGAACGGCACGACGGCACGCTATCATCGCACCGTGCGCGCCGTGCTGATTTTGTGTCTAGCCGCGACCGTGGCGCATGGTGGCGAGCTGTGCAGGCCGGGCCAGCAACATCGCGGCAAGGTCCTCGATCTGGATGTCGCGAACGCGGATCTGCACGATGTCATGCGCTTGCTCGCCGATACCGCGAACATCAACCTCGTCATCGGCGAGACCGTGACTGGCAAGGTCTCGCTCAGGCTCAAGCACGTCGCGTGGGATGCAGTCGCGTGCACGATCGCGGGCCTCCATCATTTGCGGATGACGCTCGACGACAACATTCTGCTCGTGGTGCCGCTCAAGTAGCCGGCAGGTTCGCGGGCTGCAGGATCCCGAGCACACCGCCGCTCGGATCGGCGAACACGCTGAACGTGCCGACCTGAGGCATGGTCGTGGGAGGCAGCAGCGGCGTGGCGCCGAGCCTCTGTGCCTTCGCGAGGGTCTGCTCGCAGCTCTGCACGCGCACGTACGGCAACCAGCTCTGCGGCACGTTGGGCATCGGCGACGTCATGATGCCCGCGCGCGGCACGCCGTCTTTTTTCAACACGTGATACGTGCCGTTCGGTGTGGGCATCGAGTCGAGCTCGAAGCCAGCGATCGCTTGATAGAACGCGGCCGATGTCGCCGGATCTGCGGACTGGAGCTCGTTCCAGCAGAACGTGCCGACCGCGTGGTGGTAATCGCCGCCCGGTTCGCGCGTCACCGGTTGCCACAGCGCGAACACACCGCCGAGCGGATCCGCGACGATCGCGATCTTCCCGGCGCTGATCTCGAACACCGGCTCGAGCACGCGGCCGCCCAGCGCCGCGACCTGCGCCGCGGAGGCGGTGGCGTCTTCGACCTGAAGATGCGAGATCCAGTGCGCCGGCGCGCCGGTGGTCGCGATCAAGTAGCCACCGACCGTGGTGCCAGCCGATGCGATCATCGTGTACGCACCGTTCGGCATCGGCACCGCTTGGCTCCCCCAGTTGAACAGCTCGCCGAAGAACCCTTGCGCGCGCGAGAGATCCTGCGTCGCGTACTCGAACCACACGAAACGACCGGTTGGAATGATTGTCATGCCCCTGGGTCGAACGGCGTGGGCGCCGATCGACAGGTCGCCTCCGGCAGCCGCTAACTGCTCAGGATTTCAGGCTGATCGGCTGACCGTCTTCGACAAAGCCGAGCGATGCCGAGTTCATGCAGTAGCGCAGATGGGTCGGCGCCGGGCCGTCGTCGAACACGTGCCCGAGATGCGCATCGCAGCGCGCGCAGCGGTTCTCGACGCGACGCATGCCATGGCTGACATCCTCGATGTCACGCACGTGCGCCTTGTCGACTGGCTGGAAGAACGACGGCCAGCCGGTCCCGGAATCGAACTTCGTGCCCGACTTGAACAGCGGGAGACCGCAGAGCCGGCACACGTACGTGCCGGTCTTCTTGTTATCGAGGAACACACCACAGAACGGACGCTCGGTGCCCTGGTGCAGGATCACTTGACGTTCCTCGGGCGTGAAGTCCGCAGCGAGTGCATTCACGCGCTCGCTCGACAGCGGGGTGATGTCGTACCCGGATTGGGAGGTAGTCATACGCACGGCATACGACGAAAACGGTGAAAAGTTACTGCTATCATGCACCTTCGATGGCGAACTCCGACGAAGAGCTGGCGCACACCGCCACGGCTCCCGGTTCGCCGAAGACCGCGGCACCCGAGCTCGGTGCGACGCTCGGTCGCTATCGCCTCGTGCGCATGCTGGGCGAGGGCGGTATGGGCGTGGTCCACGCCGCGTTCGATCCGGATCTCGAACGTCACGTCGCGCTCAAGGTGTTGCGCACGACCGATGTCGGCGGCGATGCCCGTCAGCGGTTGTTGCGCGAAGCGCGCGCGATGGCGCGGCTCACCCACGAGAATGTCGTGGTCGTTCACGAGGTCGGTACCGCCGGCGACCGCGACTACGTCGCGATGGAGCTGATCGATGGCTCGACCCTCGCCGAATGGCTCGCGGCGAAGCCGCGCACCGTGTTCGAGATCGTCGAAGCCTTCATCCGCGCCGGTCGCGGGCTCGCCGCCGCGCACGCCGCGGGCCTCGTCCATCGCGACTTCAAGCCGCACAACGTGCTGCGCCGCAAGGATGGCAAGATCGTCGTCACCGATTTCGGCCTCGCGCGCGGCGTCGAGAACGCGCACGCGGTCGCACTCGACGTCACGCTGCGCCCCGATTCGAATCGGCCGAGCGGGCTCTCCGGCATCACCGCGACCGGCTCGGTGCTCGGCACGCCGGCGTACATGGCCCCGGAGCAATGGACCGGCGGTATCGTCGGTGCGGCCGCGGATCAGTTCGGGTTCTGCGTCGCTTTGTGGGAGGCACTGAGCGGCGCCCGCCCGTTCAAGGGTGACTCGATCGAGGAGCTCAAGGCCGAGGTTCGCCGAGGTCCCGCCGAGCTCGATGTCTCGAAGCTGCCGCGTCGGCTACGCAAGATCTTGGTGCGCGGGTTGGATCCAGATCCCGCCAAGCGGTTCCCTGACATGGATGCGCTCCTCGCCGCGCTGCGCAGCTCCGAGCGAAAAGCGGGGCTAGTCTTCGCAGCAGCGGGTGCGATCGCGGCGATCGGAATCGCGTTCGTCGTGATGCATCATCGCGGGCCGAGCTGCGAGCCACCGGCGATCGACCCGAGCAAGGTGTGGAGCGAAGCCTTCGCGAAGGACATGCCGCCGGCGCTGTCGGAGCTGTTCAACGCGCAGATCAATCACTGGGCAGTCGCGCATGCGAGTGCGTGCACGGCGGAGCCGATCGTGCGACCACAGCAGCTCCACTGCCTCGATGGCGCATTGCAGCGCATCGATCTGATGCGTCGGGTCTACGGTCCGATCGCGAAGGTCAACGAGGAGACCGTCGCGCAGAACCTCGTCGATCCCGCAGTATGTCTCGTGCCTTCTCCGCCGCGCCTTGGCCTCGCGCCCACGCCCGATACCGTGCTGGCGTTCACGCTGCAGGCGAAGCATGAAGACGACAAGGCGTTCGCGGCGGCGCAGGCGCTCGTCGACAAGCCCGGCATCGAGTCATGTGCGAAGGCGGTGGCGCAGTACGCGGTCGAAGAGACCGCTGCGGACTATTCGGTCAAGCATGCTGCGATCAACGACGCGATCATCACGCTCGAGCAGTGCGACGACGACCGCCTGCGTGCGGACCTGCTGCTGGCCGGAGCCAGCTATCAGTTCGAGAGTCCCGTGATCGGATCCCGTGGCATCGCCGCGATCAAGCGCGCCGATCGTGCGGTCCAGCGCGTCGCCGAGCCCTCGTTGAGCGCCCGCCTCGATTTCTTGCGCGGGCTCGTGGCGAGCCAGGCGAGCGACTGGACCGAAGCGCTCGCGCTCTCGGATCACACCATCGCGACGTTCGAAGGGCTGAACCAGCCGCGCACCGTGATCGACTCGGTACTCGAACAGATCGAGCTGCGGTTCCGTCGCTCGCACGTCGAAGACTACAAGGCGGTCAGCGCGCTCGTCACGAAGTGGCTCCCCATCGCACGGTCGCTCGCGGGCCAGGACGATGATCCGATCAAGGTGTTGCAGCTCGAGCGAGATCAAGCATTCGTGCGCTACTGGACCGAAGATATTGCGGGTGGTCACGCGGATGTGGTGCGGATGTGGAAGCCGGTGCCGAATCCCAAGGGCATTCAGATCGACGGAGAGGTCGTCGATCCGAAAGGTGTGCCGGTCGTCGGTGCGACCGTCGCGGCGGCGTCGATGCTGTTCATGGACTCGATCGGGTATTGGCCGAATCCGCGCTGGCGCCAGACCGATGGCGACTTGCGTGTCGTCACCACCGACGGCAACGGGCATTTCGTGATCCCCGATGCGAGTGACCGCGGTGCGATCGTCGCGCAGCTCGGCGACCGCCGATCCTCACCGATGAAGATCGTCAACCACGTGAAGCTCGTGCTCGCGCCGACCCGCGTGATCTCGGGCAAGGTCGTGCTCGGTAATCTCGACCACACCTTGGCCGTCGTCGTCGCGCGCGATCCCGCGGCCGAGCACATCCAGGAGTTCATCCAACTCGCGCCGGTCAACGCTGATGGTTCGTACACGGCCGAAGGCGTGAGTCAGAGCAAGCTGCTGATGGGCGTGCAGGTGTTCAACAACATGATCAGCCACATCTCGTCGACGGCCGTGCCGGCTGGCAGTGAGCCCGTCACGAACGTGACGATCGACGCCAGCGCGACCAGCAGAAAGCTCGCCGTGATCGCGCGCAGCACGCTGAGCGTGCCGCTCGAGAGCGCGCAGATGCTCATGATCCCGGGCCGCTACAGCTTTACGAATGCCGGCCAGTTCAGCTCGCAGGTCTTTCCGGGGCTCTCGTCGCTGTTCGGCCGGCACCCAGCGGGCGAGAGCATCCCCAAGAATCTCGTGACGAAGTTTCGCCCGGGTGACCTCGTGGCGGAGTTCCCGGATGTCCCGGCGGGCGAGATCACGATCTGCGCGATCGGCCTCACCGGTGATCTTCGTGACAAGAGCGCGTTAGAGAAGATCCAGACCCACCTCGCAGAGCTCGATCTCCATTGCGAGACGGTCGACGGCGATGCGACGACCGTCGTGATCTCGACCCCTCCGCAGAAGTCGTTCGACTAACGCAGGTCCGCGCCGGCGAACGCGCGGTCGTGCTCGGGCGCCTCGCCGATCCGGATCAGCGCCGACGCGAGGATATCGGGTGTGGTCGACGCGTACTTCTGCTGGAGCGACTTCGAGAACAAGCCGGCGACCGCGAGGAGCCCGTCCCCGACCACCGCGCCGACGTGTTCGCCGAGCCGGCTCTCGTCGCGCTCGCCCGTGATGATCGCGGGCTGCGCCATCACCCACGGGAGGCCCGAGCCACGCACCGCATCCTCGGCTTTCCCGCGCGCCCGCATGTACGCGCCCCGTGCGGTCGCACTCGCGCCGATTCCGGAGAGGTAGACCAGGCGCGGCTTGTGCTGCGATCGCTGCGCCGCTTCGACCGCGATCTTGGTCAGGCCGTAGTCGACCTTCTCGTAGATGTCGCCGTCCACCGCATCGGCCTTCGCCTTGCCGCGCGTGGTGCCGATCAAGATGTAGAGCTGGGTCGCGGCGTGGCGATCGATCGCGGTCGCGAGGGCCGCAGGATCCCACGTGGTGGTATCGATGATAGCGCCGAGCGCTTCGAGCTTCTGCTTCCACTCGGCGAGGCTCTTCGAATCTGGACGGATATGCGCGACCACCGGCGTGGCGCGGACGGCGAGCTGCCGCACCACTTCGCGCCCGACGAACCCGGTCGCACCGAGAACAAAGGCGGTCATAGCTTCGCGAGCGCCGCTTGCATGCGCGCCTTGAGGGGTTCGACGACGGCGGAATCCTTGATGTCGATCACGGGCTCGGTGTCGTACTGCTCGTAGAACACGGAGTCCTTGGCATCGGCCGGCACGCCGAGCGCTTCGCGGATGCGCTTGAAATCGGGAATGAAGCCTCGGTCGATCAATGGCACCACGGTGCCGGTGATCGTGCCGGTGAGGCCGCAGATGTAGACCACGACGTTTTTCGGCGTGAAGCCTCCAGGCGGCAGGCCGCAGCGCTGCTCGAGATCCGCGAGGCGAGCACCGTCGAAGAACGCCTCGACGCGACCCGTGTCACCGGTCCAGCCGGCGGCCTCTTTCGGTCGGCTGACCGTGCCCCAGTACTTGAGCTTGTTGTGGGCGATCATGTGCGAGAGCTCGTCGCGGTAGCCGAGGTCGGCGGGATACGACGCGCCGTGCAACAGCACGTACTTCGAGAGATCCGCATCGGGATTGCGACGCAGCTCGCTGCGCACCATGCTCACGAACGGCGCCGAACCGGTACCAGCCGCGACCAGCACCTTGAGGCGCGGATCCTCGACCCCGATCGTGTCCTTGACCGTGAAGACGCCCGCCGCGACCGGGCGCATGTAGATCCGGTCGCCGGGCTGGATCTTCCACAGCAGGTGCGTCAGCGGATTCTCGGACTCCGGCTTGGCAACGAAGCGAACGTAGAACTCGACCGGCCCGTCATCTTCGGGCGCCGAGGCGATCGACATCGAGCGGCGAACCGAGCCGAGCTCCGGCTTGGCCTGGTTGTTCGCACCGAGCACGCAGTACTGACCGGGCACGAACCACGGCAACTCCGAGGGCATCTGATCTGGCTTGATCCGGAAGATCGTCAGCGCATCCGTGACATCAACGCGCTCGACGAGCGTGGCGTTGTACTCCAGAGCCTTGGGTGCCATCGCCTCGACGCTAACACACCACTCACGACGAGCGGGATGTACGGGCCGCTCGGAGCGCGGACCATGCCGCATCGCGAGCGATTTCGAGATGCCGCATCGCGACAACGACGTCTTCATCGCGCTTCGCCCAGGTCGCAGCGGTCGCGACCTCGAGCTGCATGATCGCAGCGTCTGCCGCCGTGACCGCATGCGCGAACAGCTCGATGCGGGTGCCGAGCGCTTCGCGCGTCGATCGATCGAGCTCGAGCTGCTCGGAGAACGTTGCGATCATGTCGGGCTGGCTCGCGAGCATCGAGCGTTCGGTGTGGAGGCCGAGCATGCGCACCGCCCGCCGGTCCGCGAACGAGACGTCCACCAAGGGGTCGGTGCTGACGCGATGCGAGTCGCAAGCGGAGGCGATCACGAGGGCGAGAGCGAGGAGATGCTTCATGGGGTAGCCTCGGCCGTGACGACGAGCGCGGCGTGGCTGGCCGCATTCCACTCGGCCTCGAGCACCTTGCTCGGCCGCTTCATCCAATGTCCGGTCGCCGGATCGATCGTGATCACCGTGCCGTCCGCCACGTGCATCGCGATCGCGACCTCGTAGTGGGCCTGGTTGCGTTGCATGTCGTACGGCAGCATCAACCCGAGCACGACCGGTCGACCGGCGGTGAGCTCGCGCTGCAGATCGTGCGGCGTCGCCGCCAGCGCGTAGGCCTCGAGGCCGTGAGCGCGCGCGTAGTCACGCAAGACCGAGAGCTTCACGCCCTTGTCGCCGGGCGGCATCGCCTGCGCGAGCTCGCTGACACTCCATCTCTTACCCCACGCGCCTGCGACCATCGCGAGCGCAGCGAGGCCGCAATCGGTCTCCTTCGCTTGCACCACCACCGGCGTGGCCGCCGCATGCACCCACGTCGCGTCGAGAGCGATCGGTGCGACGGGTTTCGCGCCGCCGGTGTACGCCAGCTGGCAGCCTGTCGCGAACAACAGGGCGATCGCGAGCTTGATCACGACGGGCGTCCTGTCGCTTACAGCAGAATGAGGATGACCAGCAGGATCACGATCAGGGCACCACCGGAGATGCCGATCACGATCGTGCTACCACCCTGGTAGTTGCCGACATGCGAGGCGTCCTTCACCTCGCGCTGAGCGTAGGTCGCACTCTCCGCCTGTGGGGCGGCGACAGGTTTGGCCGTCACCTCGGCCGTTCGATCGGTCTGGGGGGCTGCCATCGCGGCCGGGGCGCCGAGAGTGAGAGCAGCAGCGAGGGCAAAGGCAGTGGGACGAAGCGACATGGGACAATTCCTCCTAGTTGTTTGGAGGTACTGCAGTCGCGGTGCCATCGGCGACGAAGCTCGGAGCGACCACCCATGACGAGCCGTGGCGCGCGGTGTGACGGCTCAGCGCGGCTTCGAGACGATTAGAGCCCTGAATTCGTGAGGGACAAGGCCCATCAAGCGGTCCTCGATGCGATCGAAACGCAAGTCACCGATCGTTGCTAGATCGAGCTTGTTCGCCACGGCGTGCTCGAATAGCTCGCGCGTGTAGCCGATCTTCACCAGTTCGACGCCAGCATCCTTGGCCAGTGAACGCAACGCGCGGAACTGGCTACGGGTTGTGGCGAGGCCGCGCTGATCGCGGTCGAAGTCGAGCAGGTCGATCACGAACTCGATGCTGCCGGTGAGCCCGCAACCGCGTGCGACACGCAACAGATGGCCGAAGTGGGTCGAGAGCTCCGGATGATCGAGATGCGACGACAGGCGCGGCCACGCATTGGTATCGCCGAACTCGGTGATGACCGCCGTGCCGCCGGGCGCGAGCCACGCCGCGATCCGCGCGGTGAGGTCGATCGCCCCGGTCTGGAGATAGAGTGGTTCGGGCGCATCGTCGAGGGCGAGTGCGTGCTCCGCGGCGAGGGGCGAGATGGCGCGCACGAGCTCGAGATCCGCGTTGCCCGTACCATCGACCGCGAGGCCCAGATCGATCCGCGAGAGTGCGCGCGCCGGGAGATCGCCGACCATCTCGTTACACAGGACGAGGTCGAACAAGGCCTCCGGTACCGTGGCCGTGAGCGCATCCCCCACGATCCAGGTGGCCTTGTCCCCGATCCGTTTCTTTTGCGCCGCGGCGAGTGTCGGCGAGAGCTCGAGGATCGTGTACTCGACGGTACGGTTGCCCGCGGCGAGCCGCGCGATCACATCGTGCGCGACGTAGCCGAGCCCGGCGCCGATCTCGAGCACGCGCACCCGACCCTCGGGCACCAGGTCGCGCGTGACGAGCACGTCGGCGAGCGCCTGACCGTACGTGCGTTGCGCGATCGCCGGATGCGGCACGCGCAGCAAGTGAGACAACGTGGTCTCCTGGTGATCGAACTGCTCGTCCGCTTCGTCGATGCCGGTGCGGTGGTACTCGGTGAGCGACACCGCGGGCGGTACGCTCGTGCCGGGCTGCCACGGCGTGTACGGCATCGTCGAGGTCAGATGCGGCGGCGCCATCGCTGGCCGCTTCGCGTATGCCGACCACGGCATCAGCGAGAGCTTGAGCGCCTGAACATCGGAGTGCGTGAGCCGGCGAGCGAGGGCCGCGAGCTTTTTCGGATCGTGCTTGAGTCGGAGCTCGGCGAGGCGCTTCTCGCCATCCATCGCATCCCACATCAAGGTCTCTTCGGGATCGAGCATCACCTCGGTCACCGGGCGCTCGCCCCAGGCGGTGTAGAGCGTCAGGCGATCGTCGTGGCGACGCCAGATGTTCCACTTGCCCTTCATCGGCACGAAGGCCCACACGCTCTCGAGCTCGTTCTCGTCGGGCTCGAGCAACACGGCATGGCCGACGAGCACGTCGAGAAACTGCGCGGGATCGGCACCTTCGAACCGGTTCGCGAACTGCGCGAGCACGGCCTGGGTGTCGGCCTCGTCCGCGAAGGTTTCGATGAGGTCCGCGATGTCGGGACTCATCTCCATCAGGTACCCGTAGAGATCGTGGAACAGGTAGACCGCGCCCATGTGGGCGAACCACGAGATGTAACGAGAGCGAATCAGACGAGCCGGCAAGGCCATGCGAATTCCTACCATGTATGGTCGGCCGGTCGTCGATGCTGAGCTCCACGCCACCCGCCTTCTTGATCGGCATGGTGCTGCAGGTGCTGTGGATCCCGATCAGGATGTTGCCGGTGCCTGGCCGGACGAGCTTCATCGCATACTCCTATGACCTGGGCCTCGCGATGGCCGGAGCCTTGCTCGTGATCATCGGGATCGATCAGCTGCGTCGTCGAGCGCGCATGCCTACTACGTGCTGGCTCGGCCTCGCGCTGGCCCTGCAGTGCGTCTTGTTCACCATCCAGGTGGTGGTCTTCGTGGTGTACGAGCGACTTCGCCTGAGGCCACCACTCGATACGATGACGCTCTGGCAGGCCCTCACCTGGGTGATGCTGTGCCTCACCGTGGTCTTGGCGGTTGCGCTGGCGCTCGCCGCAGGGCGTAAGCGCTGGCTGCTCGGCGTGCTCCTCGTCGTCGCTGCGTTCGTGATGACCACGCCGTCGTCTCTGCAAAGAGTGGTTGCCGCCGAAGACGTGATGTTCATCGCCATGCTCGTCGCGCGGCTCGTCTTCGCGCTCGCGGCGGTGGTGATCGCCGAGCAGATCGGGTGTTCGATCGGAGAGCAGGGAGCTCGCACCCAGACCACCGAGCGCTACGCTGGTGCGATCCGCGCGCTGCGCTGGCTCGCTATCAGCCTCGGCGCGCGCGGCCTCGTGTTGCTCGCGACCGCGTTCGTCCTGCGCGGCACCTCGCACGCGCATGTCCGGATCGCGCTCGATGGTCTGGATCTGGTGACCGCGTGCGTGATCGCCTGGGCGTTGATCGCGATCGCTCGAGCCCAGCTCTCGGCATTGTCGCCATACGCCGTTCTTCTCGCGGTTGCTGCCGCGCTGAACACGGTCGTCGTCCTGACCTATCCCACCCGATGGATCGCCGAGGTCTTCAGCGACCATGCCTGGATGTCGACCGAGCGCTTTTTGACCGCGATCCCGATCGCGTGCGAGCTGCCGATGGTGGGCGCACTCGGAGCGCTCACGGTGGTGCTCTGGCGCGCGCGTGTGCATGTCGTGGTCGGTTGCATCGTGTGGATCGCGGCGGTGGTCGCAGCGCTCGTCGCGCACCGGCACGAGGTCGTGTGGTTCGGCAGTCTCGCCGTCGCGACGGTCTCCCTCGTCCCCGCGATCTGGACGCTGCGTCGCCGGCTCATCGCAGAGCCGATCAAGACCACCGTCGACGTGTTCGCTTAGCGTGTATCGTAGAGGTGATGGCTTATCTGTTCGAGACCGAAGAGCACGCGGCGATTCGCGCGACGGCCCGGAAGTTCGCGACCCACGCGATCGCCCCACACAGTGCGGAGTGGGAAGAGGCCGAAGCGTTTCCGATCGAGCTCTACGCGGCGGCCGCGAGCGCGGGGATCGCCGGTATCGGCTATCCCGAAGGACAGGGCGGGCAGGGCGGCGACATCGGTCATGTCCTGGTCGCGTGCGAGGAGCTCATCCTCGTGGGCCGCTCGGTCGGCACCGTCGTCGGGCTCGGGACGCACGGCATCGCGTTACCGCCGATCGTCCGGTTCGGCACCCCGGAGCAACAAGAGCGGTTCGTGCGGCCGTGCTTGGTCCGAGGCACGATCTCGGCGCTCGGCATCACCGAGCCCGGTGGCGGCAGCGATGTCGCTGGGCTGACCACGCGCGCCGAGCGCGATGGCGAGTTCTACGTGGTGACCGGCACGAAGACGTTCATCACGAGTGGGACGCGCGCCGACTTCGTCACGACCGCAGTGCGCACCGGTGGGGCCGGCCACGGCGGCGTCTCGCTGCTCGTGATCGAGAAGGGTACGCCGGGCTTCACGGTCGGCAAGAAGCTCAAGAAGACCGGCTGGTGGGCGAGCGACACCGCCGAGCTCCACTTCGACGCCTGTCGCGTGCCCGTCGCGAATCGCATCGGCCCCGAGAACGGCGCATTCCCGATGATCATGATGAACTTCGCGACCGAGCGGCTCGCCCTCGCCGCGCAGTGCGTCGCGATCGGCGAGCTCGCATATCGCGAAGCGGTCGCGTACGCGAAGCAGCGCCAGGCGTTCGGCAAGCCGCTCTCTGGCTTCCAGGTCACGCGTCACAAGCTCGCTGATATGGCGAGCCAGCTCGCCGCGGCGCGCGCGTTGACGAGCGAAGTCTGCACGCGGCTCCTGCGCGGCGAACAACCGGCGGGCCTCGCGGCGATGGCGAAGAACACCGCGACCGATATGTGCAGCTTCGTCTGCGACCAGGCCGTACAGATCTTCGGCGGCTACGGCTACATGCGCGAGACGCTCGTCGAGAGGCTGTATCGCGATGCGCGGCTCTATCCGATCGGGGGAGGCACGCGCGAGATCATGAACGAGCTGATCGGCAAGACGGAGGGCTACTGATGCTGCGCACGTGCTGGCGCGCGGTGCCCTTGGCCTTGCGAGTCGCGCTGATCCTGACGGTGGCCGCCGAGCTCTGCGAGCTGTTCCAATTCGCGATCGGGTCGACCGAAACCTTCCTCGAGTGGATGGTCGGTATGCAGGGCATCCAGTTCGCTGCACGGGTCGCGATCGTCGTCGGTACGCTCGAGCTGGTGCAGATCGTTCCGCTCCGTCGCAGGTTCGGGGCGAAGCTGATCGCCGCGGGGGCGATCGCGTCGTTCACCGCGAGCTGCCTGTACTTCGTGGCCGCTCTCGAACCGAGCTGGTTGCCGAGCTGGGGCGAGACGGTGGTCGCGTGGGGGTGGTATGGCAGCGCGCTCGCGGTCGGGGTCGGATTCGCTTGGATCGCGTGGAAGAAGCCCGTGATCGCGATCGTGGGTGCCGTGGTGTGGCTGAACGCCAACTCGCCGGTCTCGACGTGGCTCTACGCCAACCATCACGCGATGCTGCAGCACATCGGGTTCGTCCTCCACGTGCTCGGAACGCTGAGCTTGCTCGCGCTCGCGATGGTCGCGGTGAGCGACGTCCCTACCGGCTTCGTGATCCCCGAGCCGAGGCGCGCGAAGCTCGGCTATCGCATGCTCGAGCATTCGATGTGGTGGCGGCTGATGGCGACCGTATTGTTGATCCTGTTGACGTTCATGATCGCGGGCGCACGCGATTCGTCCGCGATCGCTATCGCGATCACCCTCTCGTCAGTGATCAGCGGCGTGACGTTCGCGTGGTTCGCCTTCGGTGCCTTGACGGTCGCGCGCTCGAATATCGTGGGGGTCCACCGGGGGCTGTTCGTCGCCGCGGCGTTCGGCAGTGCGTGGTGTGGCGCGGTCACGATGGCGAGACTCTCGAGCGCGTACGGCGCCGAGACGTTCACGCATGCCTTCGAGCTCGCCTTGCCGGTGGTCGCCGCGGTGACCCTCGTCTTGATCGCGATCGGCATCACGAAGTACGCGGCCAAGGCGGGCGCGGTCGAGCTCGCAGGTAAGGCGACGCGCCTGATCTGGCTCGTCATCATCCTCCAAGTCGGCTCGAGCCTGTTCCAGT
Source organism: Kofleriaceae bacterium (assembly GCA_025357755.1). GTDB lineage: Bacteria > Myxococcota_A > Polyangia > Haliangiales > Haliangiaceae > JABFXX01. The sequence continues at coordinate 24,001 of JANXOP010000044.1, forward strand.
ACGCGATGCGCCGCGGTCAAGCGCGCGACGAGCTCCTGCTGTTCACGCTGCTGCTCGTGGGCGCCGGGATCGTGGTGATCGCGAGCACCGCGAGGGTGGCGGGTGCCGCGGCCGAGCACGTCACCGAAGACGTGCAGGCGGACTTGCCGGTCGCGAAGCTTATCTAGGCGGCTTGAAGCGGACGTGGAAGTGGTTGTCGTGACCCGGCCAGTGCCGCACGAGCCCCGAGAGCTCGTCGCGGCCGCGCGGGTACTGGAACATGAACTCGAGCTCGCTGTCGGGCGTGCCCCGCTGCTTGGCGAAGTCGTAGAGCCGGCGCTGGATCTCGTAGTCGAGGAAGATCATCTTCACGCCATCGTCGAGGGCGGCGGTGCGGGCGAACGCGGCGAGGAGCGCCCAGTTCGCTTCGAGATCGAAGGATCGATCCGCGGTCGCGAAGTGATCGACGGTGGTCTTGAAATAGAAGCCGACGTCGACATCGACGCCGGTCTGGTGCGAGACATGCTCGCTGATCCTGCCGCCGTGCTCGGCCGAGATATCGCCGATCGCGAGGGTCGGCACGTCCGGATAGAGCGCACGAACCTCGGCGATCGAGTGCCGGAGATACTCCACGACATACTTCTCACCGAACGCGCGCTGGGGATGGCGCACCACGTAGCCAGCACCGGTCTCGAGCTTCGCGGCGTGCACGAGCATGCTCGACCAGTGCGTGTCGTCGACCGGGTCGGGCGCGGGCTTGACCCAGGTCGCGCCATCGATCACGGCGAGGGCTTGCCGGGCCTTCGCGTCGCTCGAGTCGTCGATCTTGGCGGTCGCTGGCGCGCGAACGGGCGCCTTCTTCATGCACGCGGGAACCTCGACCACCGTGCCCGCCGGCACGAGCGAGATGTCGAGGTGGTTCGCGCGCTCGACCTGCGCGGTCGTGCAGCCATGCGCGAGCGCGACGTGCTCGAGGGTCTCGCCGCGTTGCACGACGACCCGCTCGGCCGCCGCCAGCCGGGCCGTGACGAGGAGCAGGGGGAGAACGAGGCGCACCGGCGCAAATGATCCCGCGACGTAGAGCGTGGCGCCAATTCCTGGCCTGCAAATGGAGCCATCTGTGAGGGTCGAGGCTCGGGTCCGCGACCGCGAATCTGGCGGCTCACCGGACCGATCAAGGGATGTTCAGGTGATGTTCAGGTAACGGTCACGTCACGACGGCGAGGAGGCGATCCGCGTCCACTTGATCGCCGATGGCGACGTGGAGCTCGCGCACCGTGCCTGCCTCGCTCGCGCGCACGGTGTGCTCCATCTTCATGGCCTCGAGGACGACGAGCGCGGTGCCCGCTTCGACGACTTGATCGACGCTGACCAGCACCTTGACGACCTTGCCTGGCATCGGCGCGACGAGGCCACCCTTGATCACCTCGGCCGCGTGATCCGGGAAGCGCGGGGCTTCGAGCAACGTGGTCAGCAGGCCATCCGCGAGCACGTAGGTGCGCGCGCCTGCGCGGGTCACGCGGGCGCGGCGCCGATGGTTGCCGTACTCCGTGAACACGAGCGCATCGCCGACGAGCGAGACGTGGCTGATCGGGGTGGTCTTGCCGCCGATCGCGAACTCGAAGCCGCTCGCGGTCGGGTGATAGCCGAGCTGGAGCTCGGTCTCGCCGTGCGTGAACACGACCGCTTGATCCGCGGCGTGCACGTTGCGCCAACCGGGTGCGGCGAACGCCAGCGGTTCGCGGCGACGTTCGATCCCCGCGAGCGTCGCGGCGATCGCGGCGACGCGCAGCCGATCTAACCCGAGCCCTGGCTGGCCCAGATCGCCGGCATGTTGATCGAGGAAGTGGGTGTGGAGCTCGCCCGCGAGGAAGGCCGGATGCGAGAGGATGCGGACGAGCAGCTCGCGGTTCGTGACCACGCCCGGGAGCCACGCGGTCGCGAGCGCGCGCGCCAGCACCTGCGCGGCCTCGGTGCGGGTCGGCGCGTACGCGATCACCTTGCCCAGCATCGAGTCGTAGTGAATCCCGATCTCGGAGCCCGCGACGACGCCGAGATCGGCGCGCACGGTCTCGGGGAGCTCGACCGCGTGCAGCGTACCGGTGGTCGGCAGGAAGTCACGATCGGCATCCTCGGCGCACAACCGCACCTCGATCGCCCAGCCGCGAGCGGGTGGGGCGGTGGTGTAGCCGAGCGGTTCGCCGCGCGCGATCCGGATCTGTTCGCGCACGAGATCGAGGCCGGTGATCGCTTCGGTCACCGGATGCTCGACCTGGAGGCGCGTGTTGACCTCGAGGAAGTAGAAGTTGCCCGCGGGATCGGTGATGAACTCGACCGTGCCGGCGCCGACGTAGCCGACCGCCTTGCCGAGCGCGACCGCGGCCTGGCCCATCGCCTCGCGGCGCGCGGGATCGAGCGCGACCGAAGGTGCTTCTTCGACGATCTTCTGATGACGGCGCTGGATCGAGCACTCGCGCTCGTACAGGTGCACGACGGTGCCGTGCTGGTCGCCGAGGATCTGGATCTCGATGTGTCGCGGCTTCTCGACATAGCGCTCGAGCAACAGCGTCGCATCACCGAACGACGACAGCGCTTCGCCGCGCGCACGCTCGATCGCTTCGGCGAGCTCGGCCTCGGCGCGCACGATGCGCATGCCCTTGCCGCCGCCGCCGGCCGAGGCCTTGACGAGCAGCGGATAGCCGACCTGGTTCGCGCGCTCCGCGAGGGTCGGATCCGCGCCGGCCGCGACATCGAGCCCGGGCACGACGGGGACGCCGTGTTGTTGCGCGAGTTGTTTGGCGGCGCGCTTGCCGCCGAGGGCACGGATCACGGCGCCGGGCGGCCCGACGAACGTGAGTCCGGCTTCGACGACCGCATCCGCGAAGTCGGCATTCTCGGAGAGAAAGCCGTAGCCGGGATGGATCGCGTCGGCACCGGTGATGCGGGCCGCGTCGAGGATGTTCGAGATCACGAGATACGATTCGCGCGCGGGCGCGGGCCCGATCCGGACCGCCTCATCCGCGGCACGCACGTGCGGCGCATCGATATCGGCGTCGCTGTAGACCGCGACCGTCGCGATGCCCATGGCGCGTGCGGTCCGCATCACGCGGAGCGCGATCTCGCCGCGATTGGCGATCAGCAACTTCTTCAATGGCGGAACACTCCCCAGCTCGTCGAGCCGTGCACGGGGGCCGAGTAGGCGGCCGAAAGGGCGATCGCGATGACGGTGCGGGTGTCGCGCGGATCGATGATGCCGTCGTCCCACATGCGCGCGGTCGCGAAGTACGGATCGCTCTCTTTGTCGATCATCTGCTCGGTCATCGCCTTCATGACGCCGAGCTTGGCTTCGTCGACCGGTTCGTTGCGCTTCGCCGCCGCGTCGCGCTGGATGATGTCGAGCACGCCCGCGAGCTGCTTGCCGCCCATCACCGCGATCCGGTGATTCGGCCACGTGAACAAGAACCGCGGCGCGTACGCGCGGCCCATCATCGCGTAGTTGCCGGCGCCGTAGCTCGCACCGGTCATGATCGTGATCGCCGGCACCGTCGAGTTCGACACCGCGTTGATGAGCTTGGCGCCGTGCTTGATGATGCCCTCCTGCTCGACCTTCTTGCCGACCATGAAGCCGGTCGTGTTCTGGAGGAACAGCAGCGGCACGTTCGACTGGTTGCACAGCTGGATGAACTGGGCGCCCTTCTGCGCCGATTCCGAGAACAGGGTCCCGTTGTTCGCGAGGATGCCGATCGGAAAGCCGTGGAGGTGGGCCCAGCCGCAGATCAGGGTCGAGCCGTACAGCGGCTTGAACTCGGAGAACCGCGAGCCATCGACGATCCGGGCGATCACCTCGCGCTGATCGAACGGCACCTTGATATCAGGTGATGCGATGCCGAGCAGATCATCCGCTGCGTACTTCGGCGCTTCGATCGGGCGCGGCGTCGCGTGCGCACTTTTTCGCCAATCGAGGTGCGCCACGATCTCGCGACCGATCCGGATCGCATCGTGCTCGTCGCGCGCGAGGTAATCGCTCACGCCGGAGATTCGCGAGTGCATCTCGGCGCCGCCGAGCTCCTCGTGTGTGGTCTCCTCGCCGATCGCCATCTTCACGAGCGGCGGGCCTGCGAGATAGACCTGCGCCTGGTTCTGCACCATCACGGTGTAGTCGCTCATCCCCGGGATGTACGCGCCCCCCGCGGTCGAGCTGCCGAACACCAGGCAGATCGATGGAATCTTCTGCGCCGACCGGTTCGTGAGATCGCGGAAGCCGCGGCCGCCGGGGACGAAGATCTTCGATTGATTCGGCAGGTCGGCGCCCGCCGATTCGATCAGCGTGATCGACGGCAGCCGATTCTGCTCGGCGATGTCGTTACATCGGCCCGATTTCCACGCGGTCATCTCGCTGATCGCGCCACCCTTCACGGTCGAATCGTTCGCCGTGATGATGACCTCGACCCCCGAGACGCGGCCGATGCCACCGATGAAGCCCGCGCCGACCGTGTGCCCGGGCACGCCCTTGCCGGCGAGCGCGCACAGCTCGAGGAAGTACGAATCGCGGTCGAGCAGCAGCTCGATCCGCTCGCGCGGCAACAGCTTGCCGGCCGCCTTGTGCCGACTCGTGTACTTCTCGCCGCCGCCCACGGTCGCCTCGACGAGCGCCGCGCGCAGCCCGACGAGCGATTTGCTGTTCGCCTCGTGATTGGCCCGAAATTCGGGAGACCGTGGATCGATCCGGCTCTGCAAGAGCGGGAACGGTTGCTCTGCTCGTGTCACCGGCCCGGATGGTACACGAGCCATACCTGCGGTAGCGTGCCGGGCATGGCGAACGTGATCGAGGAAGCCAAGTCTGGGCGCGCCAGCTGCCGCACGTGCAAGAAGACCATCGGCAAGGGCGAGCTCCGCCTCGGCGTGGAAGTGACAAACCAGTTCAGCGATACGCCGAGCATGGCGTGGCACCACGCGCTCTGCGCCGCCGGTAAGTTACCGGGCGAGCTCAAAGAGGCGATGGCCACCTACGAGGGCGACATCCCGAACAAGCTCGAGCTCGAGGCGGCGATCGCCGACTCGCTCAAGAAGGGCAAGGGCAAGCCTGGCGGCTTCCCGTACGTCGATCGCGCGCCCACGGGTCGCGCCAAGTGCATGCAGTGCGAAGAGCCGATCGGTAAGGATACGTTCCGGGTCGCCGTCGAGCGCGAGATCGATACCGGCAGCATGGTGACGCGCGGTGCGGGCTACATGCACACCAAGTGTGCGGTCGCGAACCTCGAGAACACCGGCGGCTCCAAGGACGAGCTGGTCGAAGGGATCCGTACGCACTCGCGCCTGGCGCCCGACGATCTCGAAGTCGCGATCGGCGAGATCGAAGCCGGCGTCGCGTAGCTACCGGCGCGCGCTGGCCGGCGACTTCTTCGGGGGCGGTTTCGGCCCGAAGCGGATCGCGTTGCGCTCTCTGGCCTTGGCCACCTCGGTCGCACGATCCTTGGGATCGGCGTCGGTCTCGAGCGAATCGATCAGCCCGCGTGCCGCCTTGAAGGTCTGCTCGATCGCGCGCTGGAACGCCTTCTCGTTGGACTTCGACGGGCTCTGGTAGCCGCTCAGCTTGCGCACGAACTGGATCGACGCGGCTCGAACTTCATCATCGGTTGCGGGTGGTGCGAAGTTGAACAGGGTCTTGATGTTCCGACACACGCCTCGACCTTACGTCATGATGTGCGGGATGCAATTGCGCCTCGCGACCATGCTGGCATTCGCGAGTGCCTGCTCGAGTCGCGACGCGATGCCCGTAGCGCCGCCGCCGGCGCCGCCCTCGACGCACCCGGCACAGCCGCCGACGCTCGCAGCCGATGCAAAGCCCTCGACCACGCCGAGCCTCCCGACCCCGGGCGTGCGCTTGCCCGAGGGCGCGACGCCGCTGTCCTATGATCTGCGCCTCGAGGTCGATCCAGATCGCGACGCGTTCACCGGCACGGTCGCGATCCACATCCAGCTCGATCGCGCGAGCGATCACGTGTGGCTCCACGCGGATCAGCTCGAGCTCCATGCTGCGACGTGGGAGGAGGGCGCGCTCGAGATCGTACACGTGCCTGGAGCGGATCGGATGATCGCGGTGCGGTTCGGCCGGCAGCTCGAGCCGCGCGAGGTCACGCTGCGGTTCGCATTCACCGGCAACACCCAGCACGACGAAGAGGGTCTGTTTCGCCAGAAAGAAGGCGAGCGCTGGTACCTGTACTCGCAGGGGGAATCGGAGTTCGCGCGGCGGATCACGCCGTGCTTCGACGAGCCGCGGTGGAAGACGCCGTGGCGCGTGACGGTCGTCGTGCCGAAGGCGCAGGTCGCGGCGAGCAACACGGCGATCACGAGCGACAAGGTGCTCGCGGATGGTCGGCGCGAGGTCGCGTTTGCCGAGACCCCGGCGATGGCGAGCTATCTGCTCGCGCTCGCGGTCGGGCCGTTCGCGGTCGTCGATGCCGGCAAGGTCGGCGCACACCACGTACCGGTGCGCGTGCTGACGTTTCCGGAGCGCGCGAAGAGCGTCGGTGCCGTGGCGCGCCAGACCGGCAAGCTGATCGCGGAGCTCGAGGACTACACGCAGCTGCCGCTGCCGTTTCCGAAGCTCGATATCGTGACGGTGCCGCACCTGTTCGGGGCGATGGAGAACCCCGGGCTGATCACGTTCGATGCCGACATCGTGTTCGAGGGCGATCGGCGCTACGTCGGCATCGCCGCACACGAGCTCGCGCATCAGTGGTTCGGCAACCTGGTCACGCCGATGTGGTGGGACGATCTGTGGCTCTCGGAGGCGTTCGCGAGCTGGCTCGGCGAGCGGCTTGCCGCGCACAACGAAGGCCATCCACCGTCGGAGCTCCACGTCGCGTTCACGCGCGAGAGTGCGCTCGAGGCTGATGGCGAGGCGGGCGCGCGGGCGCTGCATCGCCCGATCTCGTTCGATCCGGATAACGCCTTCGATTCGATCGCGTACGACAAGGGCGAGGCCGTGCTCTCGATGTTCGAGCAGTGGATCGGCGAGGATCGATTTCGCGCTGGCCTGCGCGCCTACCTCGCGGCGCACGCTGGCGGCAACGTCACCACCGCGGATCTCGTCCGCGCCATCGTGCCGCCGGAGGCAGGGCAGGCGCTCCAAGGCTACGTCGATCATGCCGGCGCGCCGATCGTCGAGCTCGCGCTCGATTGCACCTCGACCCCAACCCTGACCGCGACCGCGCGCGATCACCTGCAGATTCCGGTGTGCGTGAAGCTCGGCGGCAAGCAGCGGGTATGTGTCCTCGCGAGCACGGCCACGCCGATCGGCTTGCCCGATGCGACCTGCCCCGAGGTGATCGCGAGCGGTGGCGGCTACTACCACGTGGTGTGGACGACGAAGCCACCGCGCGGCGCGACGCCGAAATGGAGCGCGCTCGGTATCGCGGACAAGATCGCGCTCGGCGCCGACCTGGCCGCGGCGACCGCGCGTGGAGACCTCGCACCCACCGGCGCATTCGCGGAGATCACCGAGCTCGCTGGCTCGAAGGATCCGTACGGTGCGCATGCCGCGGCCGCGATCGCAGGTGAGATCGACGCGATCGTCGAGGACTCGCAGCGCGATCGCTGGGAGAGCTGGCTCGCGGCGCGGTTCATGTCGCAGCTACGCGCCGGCGCCGCGCGGACCCCGATCGATGCGCGCCTGCGTGGCGAGCTGCTCGCCATGATCTCGCCGCCTCATCTTCCCGCCGACGTGCGGGCCCGCGCCAAGACGTTCGTCGCTGGCGCGATCGCCAAGAAGATCGCCCCGTTCGACACGCTGACGATGCTCGCGGCCGATCCGGATCACGCGACGTTCCTCGCCCTGGCGAAGCTGGCCCACGATCGGAAGATCGATGGCGACGTGCGCGAGATCGCGATGCAGGATCTCTCGACGTTCGGTCCGGCCGAGGTTGGCAACGCGGTCACCGAGCTGCTCGCGCTCCTGCCCGAGCGCGCGGCGTGGAAGGCGGTCGGCGCGTACTTCGATCGCGGTGCCACGCGCAGTGTTGCCTGGGCCGCGCTGCGCGACCAGGCGGCCGAGCTGTTCGCGCGGATGAGCCCGAGCCAGGCGGGTGACATGCTCGACGCCACCGCCTCGCTCTGCGAGCCGACCACACGCGCCGAGGTCGTCGCGATGTTCACCCCACAGGTGACCAAGATCCTCGACGGCAAGCCGCGCCTCGAGCACGTGCTCGCTGCGATCGATCGCTGCCTCGCGCGCCGCGCCAAGGCCGGCGCCCTCCCGCTCTAGTAGTTCGAAGAGTCCTCGCGCTTGGCTTCCGCCATCAGCGCGAGCAAGGCAACCGCGAGCACGAATCGAGGATCGAGAGACGAGGGTTCCATGTCGACCTCGAACTCTTTGGTGAAGAACCGAAACCGTTGCTCGATGAAGGCGACCTGCTTGCCAGCGACGAAGATCGCGTGCTTCGAGGTGAGGAACGGCAAGAACCGGCGGAGCAGCGAGAAGCCTTGCTCCTCGGCATACCCGACCTCGGTGCCGGCCGCATCGAAGATGTGGAACTTGTCGCGAATGATCGACCGCAACCCGCGCTTCTGGACCGAGCCGAGAGACTGCCCGGTCTCGTAGTCATCGACCTCGTACGAGAAGTTGATCGCGATGATCTGCTTGGACTTCACGCGCAGCATCGGCCGGGTCTTGCCCTCGTCGGCGTAGACCATGAACTCCTCGCGGAGCTTCATCAGCGGATGCTGGATGTACATGATGAGCTGGCCATCGCGCGTCCACACGCGGAACACGCGCTCGAACACCGACCAGAACTTGCGCTTGATCGTGTAGCCGCTCTGCGTGGCGAGCGAAACGCCCGCGACCTCTCGAACCAGCTCCGTGGACATGCCTCGGTGCTAGCACGCGTAGCGCGCGGCGTGCCACGCGGGGAGCTCGGTCAACGACCTGAAAACGACGTCCGCGTGCGCGAGCGCTTCGGCGGTATCGGACCCGGTCGCGACGGCGCACACGGTCGCGTTGCACGCGCGCGCCGCGGAGATATCGTGGATCGTATCGCCGACGACGATCACCTCGTCGAGCGTGCCTGCACGTGCGATCGCACGTGCCACGAGCTCCGCGCGCACCGCCGAATCGCAGCCGTAGCCACCGACCTCGAACCTGCCGGCCAGGCCCGCGGCAGCGAGCTTGGCCTCGGCGCCCTCGCGAATGTTTCCCGTCGCGACACCCAACCGTGCGCGCGGCGCGAGCCAGTCCAGCGCGGCGACCGCACCGTCGAGCACCTTGACACCACCCGCGGCGAGCTTCGCGGTCAAGCGCGGCACGTACGCAGCGAGAAACTCCGCGCGCTCGGCGGTCGTCGCCGATCGACCGAGCCGGGCACGGAAGATCTCCTCGATGATCGCGTGATCGGTCTTGCCGCCGTAGCGAACGCCTTCGCTCGCATTCGCGACGCCGAACCGCTCGAGCATCACCTCGTCGAACGAGCCGCGGCCGGAGCCGTGCGCATCGAGCAGCGTGCCGTCGATATCGAACAGATAGAGCAGATGTCGGCTTTGGCTGCCCACGTCAGGGTTTCTGCGCCGGCACGTTCACTTGCGCCCAGCGCTGCGACACGTTGAGTAGGCCATCGAACGTATCGCGCATCGCCCACGCCTTTTCCTTGTACGAAGCGAGCGAGCTCGCGCGCAACAGGCCGTCGCCGAACGCCGCGCGCACGCCCTTGCAGTTCGCATCCTTTTCGTACTTCAGCGCGGTGCCCTCGTAGATCCGGTAGCAGGCTTCGAAGCCCTGGGCATTGCCGGTGTTGTAGAGCGGGGCGCCATTCTGGATCGCTTGACCGATCGACTCGACGATGTCTTCGATGTCTTTCTGATTGCAGCCGTCGAGCACGGCGACCGCGTGGAACGGCACCCGACGCTCGATCCGGGCCTGAGAATCATCTCCGCTACCACCCGCCGCATCATCCTGGCTGCCTTCACCGTGGGCATGCGCGAGCTCGCGCGTCGCCTTCGCGAAGTCTGCGAGCGCGATCGCCTGCTCCTGCTTGACCATCGGCACGAGGTAGTTGCCGGGCACCGCGAGGTTGATGTTCTGGCCCTGCGTCACGATCATCGTCGTGATGCCGATGACCTCGCCAAACTGATTGAACAGCGGGCCACCCGAAGAGCCCTGCGAGATCGGGGCGCTGATCTGCAGGATCGTGAGCTCGGCCGAGAGCTGGCGGACCTGCGAGATCAAGCCGTCACTGACCGAGTAGTCCATGCCGAGCGGGTTGCCGATCGCGTAGATCCGATCACCGGCCGAGACGACACTCGAATCGCCGAGCTTGACGACCGGCAGGTTCGCCCGCGGCTTGATCCGCATGAGCGCGAGATCGTGCCCGCGATCGACGCCCGCGATCGAGACGACCTGGTACTCGCCACCATCCTTGTAGAGCTTGACCTTGATCGTAGACTCGCCCTCGATCACGTGGAGGTTCGTCGCGATCAGGCCGCTGCGATCGAGGATGAAGCCGGTGCCGACGCGGTCATTGCCCGCTTCGACCCGCACGACCGCAGGGCTCGAGGCATCGACGATCTCGCGCGCCGACATCCGCACGTGCGGCGCGTTCGCCGCAGAGCCCGCACATGCAACCAGTACCGTGACGAACAGGGCCGATCGCATGTCCTGATGGTACCGCCTCAGGGCGCGGTTGCCGAGCCGGTTCCGCTACCGGTTGTACGGAGCGCCGCGCTGCCGCGTTCGCGGTCGGGCGGGTCGAGATGAATCTGCAGCAGGGCCGACTCGCCAGCCTTCTGGAACTTGTCGCGGTCGGTGCGTGGGTTGAACCCCGACTTGACGCTCGCGGTGAGGTTGGCCGTGTACAGCTGCATCCGGACCTGGTCGGGGCTGGGGCAGGACGCGGGGTCCTTGGCTTGTGCCGAGTCGCAGGCGATCAGGGCCCGATTCGCGAAATCGAGGCCGGGCACGACATCGAACCGGGCAACGAACACCGTACTGGCGGCCATCAAGGCCTTCCAGCGATCCGGCTGGCCCTTCATCCGATCGCTCTCGAGCACCGCGAAGTCGATCGCCCAGTCCTTCTGGCCCGCCTCGGAGAGCTTGGTGACGAGATCGTCGACGGCGGTGCCGTCGGTCGGCCGCGCGATCGTGCGGGCCTCGGCCAGCGCGATCGCGAAGTGAGCCTGCTCCGTGCCGGCGATCGCAGGCACCATGTATTGAGGGCGCGGCGGCAGGATGACGAACACGAGCAGCACGACGATCATCGCGATGTCGACCAGCCCGACGAAACGCGTCACCTGCATCTCCCTACGACACTCGCACGATCTCTAAGTTCCCGCTTCATTGCACAATTAGGCGCGATTTGATCCCCGTGGCAAAAGGCGGCGGCTTGTCCCAAGGTGCGACGGCTGAAAACCGGCTGGGACGCGTGACCTACATACGACCCTCGTATCATCTCGTGCATTTGCCTTCGTGGATCGACCGTTGCACATGTGAGCGTCACCACTCAAACGGTTCGTTTTTACAGGAGCGTTCATGCTGACTGCGATCTCGACAGGTTTCCACAAGGGCGGATGGGGCATGTGGCCCATCCTTTTCACCTCGGTTGTCATCATCGCTCTCATCGTCGAGCGATCGGTGTACTTGTTCCGCGCCAGCGTGGACAAGGACAAGCTGCTGGCGCTCCTCAAGAGCCAGGTCATGAGCGGCAACGTTCAAGGCGCGATCAAGGTCTGCTCGGGTAACCCGACGCCGATGACCCGCATCGTCCAGGCCGGCCTCATGAAGTTCAACAAGAGCGATGACGAAGTCCAGGCCGCCATGGACGAAGCCGCCCTCCGCGAGCTCCCCAAGATCAGCGCCCGCACCCCGTATCTCGCGATGCTCTCGAACTTCGCCGTCATGGCAGGTCTCCTCGGCACCATCGCCGGTATGATCAAGTCGTTCGGCTCCGTCGGTTCCGACGAGGGCGGCAACAAGACCACCGAGCTCGCATCGGGCATCTCCGAAGCACTCCACTGCACGATGTTCGGCATCGGCACATCGCTCGTCGGTCTCGTCGGCTTCTCGCTCCTCCAGGGCAAGACCACGGCCGTCACGGACGATATCAACGAGGTGACCGTGCAGGTCGTCAACCTCGTGACGACGCACCGCGCACAGATGCAGCCCCAGTCGTAATTGTTCTCTTCAACCGTCTTCACGACTTAGGGAGGAGAACCTTCTATGTCAGCATCACTAGGAACAGGCGATAAGAAGAGCGTCGACGTCGAGCTCAACATCGTCCCGTTCATCGATCTGATGAGCTGCTTGACCGCCTTCCTGCTGGTTGCCGCCGTCTGGGTGAACATTGCCCAGATCAACATCCAGCCGAAGGGCAAGACGCGCGATACGACGAACGTCCAGACCGATGACGAACACGTGACGCTGTCCGTGTTGGTCACGAACGAGAAGATCTGGGTCGGCTTGTCGCGCATCAACCAGTTCCAGGAGATTCCCAACAAGGGGACCGAGCGGGATTGGGATCGCTTCGAAAATACGCTCAAAGAGAACAAGGCTTCGGCGTTCTTCGCCGATCGCAGCGATATCGAGATCGCGGCAGAGTCGACCAGCTCTTCGATCGTGAAGTACCAGGACGTCATTCATGCGATGGACGTGGCCGTCAAGGTCGGGTTTGTCGACGTGGGTCTAACGGATCCGAACGGCCTCGCCGCTCGGCCGACGCTGTAAAGGAAGGAAGCCATGCCGGTACATTCAGGTGGCCCCCGCCTCTATCGCTCGGTCCCGTTCAAGCACCTGGTCAAGGATGCGCACGGCGGTGGTCGTTCGTCGAACATCGCCCTGAACCTGACCCCGTTCGTCGACATGATGACGATCTTGGTCTCGTTCCTTCTCATGGTGTTCTCGTCCTCGGGTCAGCTGCTCGAAGCCCAAAAGGGTCTCGAGCTCCCCGAGGCGCTCTCTCACGACACGTTGCAGCAAGCGCCCGTCATCATCGTTACGAAGACCGAGATCACGTATCAAGGTCAGCTCGTCGCGACGGTGGACAGCGTGATGCGTGACGATTCGCCCACGTTCAAGATCGACGCACTGTTCGAGCGTCTCGATGCAGCGGGCAAGAAAATCAAAGAAGATGTCGGGATGGGCAAGTTGCCCAGGGACCTCGCGAAAGCGTGCGAGGAAGCCAAGCAGAACATTCGCCCGCAGCCGGGCAAGATCTGTCCCGACGGACTCGCGATTCTTCAGGCCGACGAGTCGACCGATGCACGGTTGATCAACAAGATCGTCAACACGGCCAAAGCGGCCGGGTTCGACAATCTGTTGTTCGCCGTGAAGAACAAATAGGAGCTCTAGATGAGGCGACTCGCCTTTGCGGCGCTGGCGATCATGCTCGCCAGCCAAACTGGCTGTCCGGACGACCCGTACAAAGCCAAGACCTGGACCAAGAAGCTCACGGACCCCCGTGAAGCTGAACGCGCCGTCACGCAGCTCGAACAGCTGGGTGATCCGAGCGCGATTCCCTCGTTGGGTGACGCGTGGGTGGCGCAGGGCAAGCCCGTGCGCCTCCTCCAGGTGATCATCTCCCTCGCTCGCCCGCTCACTCCAGAGCAGGCGAAAAACTCCTTCATGACCGACTACGAGTCGGCCGGTCGTCCCGCGAGCTGGACGGCTGCGTTGCCGTATCTGCAGAAGGCCCTCACCGAAGTCGATGAAGCGAACCCTCGCTCTGTCGACTCGGCGCAGAAGGCCGCGGATGCGCTCGGCGAAGCGCGCGTCGATGGCGGCCTCGATGGCCTCATCGACATCGCGTCCAAGCCGGTCACCAAGAAGCTGATCAGCGCGGAGGTCTCTGCCATCCGCGCGATCGGCAAGTACGATGGCGAGAAGGCCAAGGCGGCCGGCGCCCTCCAGAAGATCATCGATCGCGATCCGCCGGATCATCCGCGCACCGCGAAAGATAAGGAGCAGGGTCGCGCGCTCGAAGAGAAGTACGGCCTGTTCCTCGGCGTCACCGGCGCCTCGATCAACGCCCTCGCGGACCTCCGGGTCGCGACGGCGGTGAAGACGCTCGTGCTCTCGATGTACCGCACGCCGGAGCTGTTCACGCAGGTCCGTCGCGCGCTCGTCGCCTCGGGCCCGACGGCCGAAGCCGAGCTTCGCAAGATCCTCCGCGGCGAGAACGCCGAAGTGAACCAGCTGTTCAAGGACAAGCGCCTCGACAAATACTGCGGCGACAAGGGCGATGCGAAGGACTGTCTGCCGACCTCGGCGATGGACTTCTATCCCGCGGTCGTGCTCGGCGACTTCTACGATCCGGCGTCGGTGCCCGACTTGCTCGCGGCTCTCGATCGCCCGGCGCTGCCGCAGTACTACTCGGACGATCAGCCGAGCGGCTCGACGCAATACAACGCGATTTTTGATGCACTGACCAAGATCGGCGCGCCCACGGGTGCCGACAAGGTTCGCGCGCTCTGGATGGGTGGCTCGTCTCCCGGTGCAGCCGCCAAGGGCAACAAGAAGGGCGCGGCGCCTGCCGCACCGGCAGCGGGCGGTGGCGGCGACAACCTCGCGGTGCGCCTCCTCGCGATCAGCGCGTACCCGTTCCTCACGCGTGACGACCAGGGCATCGCGGAGCTCGGCAAGATCGCTGCGGACAACACCGCGGACGACAACCTGCGCACCGCGGCCGCCACGGCCTTCGCTCGCCTCTCGCGCGATGCGAACGACGTGAAGGTGCTCGACGGCCTCGCCCAGAAGTACTTCGACGCCTCGGACAAGAAGCGCAAAGAAGCCGATGGCAAGCCGAAGACCGACTCCGACGCCGCCGACAAAGAGTTCGATGTCGCGAAGAAGGTTGTCGACGCTGCTAAGGCGAACGTGCTCAAGGCGACGCACGACACGACGAAGACCGCGGCCGACATCAAGGCCGCGTCCGAAGCGGTGAAGAAGGCCGAAGACGACATGAAGGTCGCGAAGAAGAAGCATCGCGATGCGACTGCTCCTTACACCGCGGCCGATGGCGCGGCGAAGGCGTACCTGAACTACGCGCACATGTTCCAGACGCACATCGCGCGGATCGAAGTCGCGCTGCGCTGCAAGCAAGACATGAACTGCTATGCGGGCACGCTCAAGGGCGTCGCCGGCACGGCCGCCGAACGCGATGCCGCGATCGATGCGGCGGTGAAGAACCTCACGCCGTACATCAAGGGCGTCGACAAGTGGGGCAAGGAAGACAGGCAGGCGCTGCTCGAGGGTGAAGTCGAGCGCGCGATGCTCGAGATCGGCAAGAAGGGCCAGGCCGCGAACAACCTCGCGGATCCGCTCCTCGATAGCGCGAAGACCGACGATCGCTTGATCCGCCAGAGCATCCAGCTGGCGCTTCCGAAGATCGCGAAGGTCCCGTGCGCGAACTGCGAGCAGAAGCTCGACGCCGCCGTCAAGGCAGGCGCTGGCAAGAGCACGCTCGGCGATCTCAACCTCGAGACGCTGATGTTGCGCAACTACTTCGCGTGGGCCGGCGGCAAGACGCCGACCGTGTCGACCGATGTGCCGGATGCGCCGGCGCCGACCGCGGCGCCTGCTCCGAAGAAGAAGTAAGTCGGCGTAGTTACGTTCCTGCTACGAGGCGCGGATTCTAACGAGTCCGCGCCTCTCTTACGTTTCGGGCTTGACGTTATTATTGTCCGATTTACACTAAGTCGATGGAGCTGCGGGACTACAAGAACATCGTCGTGATGACGGGGGCGGGCATCTCGCGGTCGGCGGGCTTGGCGACCTATCGCGGACCGGGCGGGCTGTGGAACGACGAGTCCAAGGTAGCGCTGTCGACGGTCGAGTCACTGCGGTCCCGGCGCGACGACGTGACCGGGATGTTCTGGGGCTTTCGCCATGCGATCTGGCAAGCCGAGCCGACGGCGGCGCATCGCGCGCTCGCGGCCTTCGAGAAGCACTGTCGCGGTGCGTTCACGCTCGTCACGCAAAACGTCGACGGCCTGCACCAGAAGGCGGGCTCGCACAACGTCGTCGAGTACCACGGCAGCTTGCAGAGCTGGCGGTGCGAGACCTGCGGTCGCGTGTGCGAGCCGACAACGCCGGAGTTGCCGGAGTGCTGCGGCGAAGCGCTGCGTCCCGATGTCGTGCTTTTCGGCGAGCAGATTCCCGTGCACGCCGAACATCAGGTCAAGGGTGCGCTGCGCGACTGCGATCTGTTCGTCGCGATCGGCACGTCCGGCACGGTCTGGCCGGCCGCGCTGTTCGTGCGCTCCGCCGAGTACGCGGGGGCGCGCACGATGTTGCTCAACCTCGAGATCGAAGAGGGCAACGGCTACCACGAGAGCTACGCCGGGACCTCCGACGAGCTCGTGCCGCACTGGTTCACGTAGCCGGAGGCCTGACCTCTCGGGTCCTAATCAGATCGTAACGGGCTCCCGATCGCCTTCATCCGAAGCTAACGAAACGCAATCGAGTTGCTCCTGCACCGTAGAGGCATGACCAACCGGCTTGTCCTCGGGGTGTTGATCGGAGCGTTCACGAGCTCTTGCGCGACGAGCGTGCCGCCTGGCAGCGTCGGCATGTTCAATTACGCGCGGAGCGGCATCGATAGCCACGTGCTCAAGGAGGGCCTGTACTGGCACCTACCGTGGAACGACCTCCTCTTGTACCCGGTGCAGTGGGACGAGCGCGAGGAGCGCATGCACGTGCTCACCGCGGACGATGTCCACCTCGAGATGCAGCTCGGGGTCGCGGTGCGCCCGAACGTGAAGGAGCTGTACGCGCTGCAGCAGGATCTCGGCGTTCGCTACTACGACACGATCGTACAGTCGGCGTTCTTCACGGCGACGCGGACGGTGTTCGCGCACTACAACATGGTCGACATTCCCGAGAACTCCGAGAAGATCGAGCAGGAGATCCACGACCACGTCGCGCAGCGGATCGCGGGCCATCACCTCGAGCTCGGACGAGTCGCGCTCCAGCACATCGACTATCCACCCGCGGTCCAGCGGGCGATCGAACAGCGCCTCGTCATGCAGCAACAGGAGATCCAGAAGGAAGCCGAGATCAAGATCGCCGGCGAGGAGGCCTCGATCGCGCACATCCAGGCCGAGTCGGCCGCCGCGACCGCGAAGATCTCCGCGACGAGCGACAGCGAGACCTCGAAGATCCGTGCCGAGGGTGAAGCCAAGGCGCAAGAGCTCCTCGGCAAGACCCTGACGCCGCTGTTCGTGCAGCTGCGGGCGCTGACCAATCCGACCTCGAAGTACATCTTCGTGCCCGAGGGACGCCAGCTCTCGGTCGTGCTCGGCGAGGGCGCGAACGCGACCAACGCGGCCGCGCACTAACTCAGTGCGAGTGGCGCGGATCGGCATCCTGCGACATCGTCGACGATGTCAGACGGCACGAGTCCCGAAGCGCCATGGGCTTGCAGCGACCGTGGTAACCGGGTATTGCTTAGCCCTTCGGGGTGTAGCGCAGTTGGTAGCGCACTTGCTTTGGGAGTAAGAAGCCGCTGGTTCGAATCCAGTCACCCCGACCCGTTTGCTCGTGCTGCTCGACCCCGTCTTGGATGTGATGCGGCTACTTCTTCGCGGCTGCCTTGCGCATGTGCGGCTCGATCAAGGAGTTCCAGGCGGCAAGCCGCGCCTTGTAGTCGCGCACGCAGCGATCGGCGCGCTGCCTCGGGATCTTCAGGGTCTCGAGCAGCGGGGTGTACGTCTTCTGATCGGAGCCGTAGAGCAAGCAGGCGATCGCGACCATCCGCTGATCGTTGAACGAGTGCTCGTCCCAGTACACGCCGTTGTTGCCCTTCGCGAGCATCGCCTGAAACCACGCCATGCCCGCCAGCGCCCACTGGCGGCCAAGGTCGTGCGCTTGGCTCAGCACGAGCGTCGCGAGCTCGTCGGCCGCGTCTTCGCCTTTGCCGGTGATCGGCAGGTTGAACTCGCCGACCAGCGCGTGGCCGAACTCGTGAAAGAACGCGAACATCACGGTACCGCGCGCGAGCTCGTTGGCCTGCGCATCGGTCCGGCCATTGGCCTTGAACCGCGCGACGGTATCGTCCCAGAACTCGTGACACACCGTGATCGAGTGGGTGGTCGGCGAGTAGAAACAGTTCACGACGCCACACTGTTTGATCTCGAGCGGCAGCGGACGCGGGAAGCGGAAGATCGCATCCATGTTCGTGCCGACCTTGCCGAGTTGCGCGGCCAGGTCATCCGGGATCCCGACGAGGCCCTTCTTGGCCGGCTTGATGATCGAGAGCGCGATCTTGGGCCCTGCTAGCCTCGCCGAGAGCAGCAGCTGCTCGTTCGCCTTGACCAGCACCGGATCGGAGTCGGCGCGGACGAACGAGAGCATGAACGTCGTGCCGTGACTCGCGTTCTCGACCGCGAGGATCGACACGTCGACCAGGCCTTTATCTTTGATCTCGACCTGGCCTTCGACGGCGATCGCCTTGGTCCCATTGCGCGTGCCCTCGGTCAGCTTCGGATGCTGGAGCTTGCCGCCCTTGGCGAACTCGGTCGCGAGATCCTTGGTCAAGGGCTTGTCGATCTCGGTGATGTCGATCCCTCGACCCTTGTACTTGGTCGGCATGATCGTCGTGTTCGCGCCCTTGTTGGTCACGACCCAACCGGTCGGCACTTCGATCTCGATGCCGTGGGTCTCGACGAGCGTGGGTAGCGGTTCCGCCATCCCAGCGGCGGCGAGCGAACAGAGCAGGGCTCCTACGAGAAAAGGTCGCATGTCCTAGAGGTACGCATGACGCGCGCTTGTATTCAACGACTGACGCGCAGTGCCGGTGGGATGACGGCGGTGGCAGCGGCCCATGGCTGGCCGCGATCGAGCGCGCGACCTCGCTCGACGATCGACGACGAGAGCGTTCCGGAGAAGCCTGCGCGCAACGCGGCGACGAGCTCGGCCGCGGTCTCGAAGCGTGCTTTCGGATCGCGCGCCAACCCGATCGCGAGCACGGTATCGAGCTCGCGCGGCAGCTTCGCGATCTCGGAGGGACGACGCGGGCGGGTGTGGACGACGCGATAGAGCGTTTCGGCGACCTCGCCACCCGCGTATGGGGGCTGACCCGTGATCGCGCGGTAGAGGATCGCAGCGAGCGCGTACAGATCGCTCGCGTGGGTGACCTCGCGACCACTCGCTTGCTCGGGCGCCATGTAGGTGGGCGTGCCGACGACGTCGCCGTGGGTGAGCGTGCCGGTGCTATCGACGATCCGCGACACGCCGAAATCGAGGACCTTCCACACGTTGTGATCGCGGTGGATGTTCTGCGGTTTGAGATCGCGATGGATGACGCCGGCCTCGTGCGCCGCGGTGATGCCGAGCCCGACTTGATGCGCGAGCTCGAGCGCCTCGGTGGTCGAGAGCGCGCGTTTGCCTCGCAGGATTTCGGAGAGTGATTGACCTTGCAGCTTCTCCATCACCAGATACGGCACCGGCGCTTCGCCGATCTCGATCACGCGCGCGACGTGAGGCGACACGATCGAGGACGCGGCCCGCAGCTCGCGCAAGAACCTCACGACGTGGTTCGGATTCGTCAGCGATGCTTGCGAGAGCACCTTGATCGCGACGACGCCGTCGGGACCCTGCGCTTCGTAGACTTCGCCCATCGCACCGCGGCCGAGCACGTCGCCGAGCGCGTACTTGCCGAGCACCTGATCGGTGAACCGGCCGCGCCCCGGTTTGAGGGCGCGCGCGAGCTCTTCCCGCGCCTCGAGCAGTAGCGCCTCCCGATGGGCGGCGAGCCGCACGGCTTGCTCGAGCTCGCCGAGCGCGAAGAGGGTCGCCACGCGCGACATCCGCGCGATCACGATCGTCGCGAGTAAGATCGCCTGGACCAGCAACTGGACGACGATCCGATCGCGAGTCGAGAGGTCGGTCGGATGGACGAGCCCGGTATCGCGATAGCCGAGGATGACCAGCGTGCCCGTCGCGCCCTGGACCGTCG
>JANXOP010000073.1 GCA_025357755.1 Kofleriaceae bacterium
TGCTCGCGCCGCGACCCGCGTAACCACCGCCACCGGTGCCGCGATCGTTGCTCGCGCCGCGACCCGCGTAACCACCGCCACGCGCACCGCGATCACTGCTCGCGCCGCGACCGCCATAGCTCCCGCCGGCGCCGCGTTCGCTCGCGCCGCGACCGCCGTACCCGCCCGCGCCGCGACCGCGACCGCGACCACGACCAGCGTCGGCGCGAGCCGCGTAGCCGCCTTCGCGATCTGGGTTAGGCTTCGTCGCGCCGCCGGACTTGTTCGGCTTCGCTTTCGGCTTGCTGGGCGAGGACTCGTTGTTCGCCTTCTTGTCGTTGAGTCCGCCCGGCGGACGAAGGCCTTCGAGCTCGGCGGGCGTGAGGCCGCGCCACTTGCCGATCGCGAGGGCGCCTAGCTTGATGTTCATGAACCGGATCCGCTGGAGCGCGACGACCTGGTAGTCGAGCTCGCTGCACATCCGGCGAATCTGACGGTTGAGACCTTGGGTGAGCACGATGTTGAAGGTCTTGGGACCGAGGAGCGTGACCTTGCACTTCTTGGTCACGCCTTCGGGCACGAGGCGGATGCCCGCTTCCATGAGCTGGACGAAGTCGTGACCCAGGAGGCGGTCGACTTCGACGACGTATTCCTTCTCGTGGTTGAACTCCGAGCGGAGGACCTCGTTGACGATGTCGCCATCGTTCGTGAGGAGGATGAGGCCCTCGGACTCCTTGTCGAGGCGACCGATCGGGAAGATCCGCTCGGCATGCCCGATGAAGTCGATGATGTTGCCTTCGATGTGGCGCTCGGTCGTGCAGGTGATGCCGATCGGCTTGTTGAGCGCGATGTAGACCGGGGCATCCTTCTTGCGGGCCCCCCCGACGAGCTCGCCCTCGACCCGGATCTCGTCGCCGGGTTCGACCTTGGCGCCGAGGGTGGCGACCGTGCCATTGACGGTCACTTTTCCTGCCGCGATCAGGTCATCGGACTGCCGGCGTGACCAGGAACCGCTCTCGCCGAGATACTTGTTGAGCCGCATCGTGGCCGACCCTACCAGTCAGCCCAGATGGCAGCTAGGATGGGCTGGCGTTGCGCATCCTTCTTCTGACTCCGCCGATGACGCAGCTGAATACGCCGTATCCAGCGACGGCTTATTTGACGGGATTCCTGCGACAACACGCGGCCGAGCTTGACTTGGACGTACGGCAGGCCGATCCGGCGATCGAGTTGTTCCTGCGGGTGTTCTCGCGCGAGGGCCTCGAGGCGATCACGGCCGAGCTGAAAGCGCGGCTCGAAGAGGCGGCCCGGGACGACGATGACGGAGAAGAGCCGCCGAAATCGATCGCGAGCTTCCTCGCGCACGCGGAGCGCTACGTCACGACGATCGATGCCGTCATCGCATTTCTCCAGGGCAAAGACCCGGCGCTCGCGATGCGGATCGCGACACGCACGTTTCTGCCCGAGGGCCCGCGGTTCGCGGCGATCGCGGACAAGGGCGAGGACGATCCGTTGCAGTGGGCCTTCGGCATGCTCGGCGTCGCGGATCGCGCGAAGCACCTCGCGAGCCTCTACATCGACGATGTCGCGGACGTGGTGCGCGAAGGGATCCAGCCGCACTTCGAGCTGTCGCGCTACGGCGAGCACCTCGCGGCGAGCGCGGCGACGTTCGATGCGCTGCAAGCCGAGCTCGAGTCCGATCCGACGCTCGTCGATGCCACGCTCGACGACATCGCGAGGGAGCTCTACGAAGAGCACACGCCCGAGGTCGTCGGGCTCACCGTGCCCTTCCCGGGCAACGTGTACGGCGCGTTCCGGATCGCGAAGGCGCTCAAGGCGATCGCGCCGAAGATCACGATCATCCTCGGTGGCGGCTACGTGAATACCGAGCTGCGCGAGCTCGCGGATCCGCGCGTGTTCGACTACGTCGATTACGTCACGCTCGACGACGGCGAGCGGCCGTTACTCGCGCTGATCGATCATCTGCGCGATCCCGCCAAGCCGCTGCTCCGCACGTTCGTGCGCACCGAAGGCAAGGTCGTGCTGCGCAGCGACCCCGGCCTGCACGACGTGCCGCTGCGCGACGCCGGCACCCCGACCTACGTCGGGCTCGCGCTCGACAAGTATCTGTCGCTGTTCGAGATGCTCAACCCGATGCATCGGCTGTGGTCCGATGGCCGGTGGAACAAGCTCACGATCGCGCATGGCTGCTACTGGAAGAAGTGCACGTTCTGCGACATCACGCTCGACTACATCTCGCGCTACGACCCCGTTCACGCTGATCTTCTGGTCGATCGGATCGAGGCGATCGTCAAGGAGACCGGCCAGACCGGGTTTCACTTCGTCGACGAGGCCGCACCGCCCGCGGGGCTCAAGGCGCTCGCCGAGCGGTTACTCGCGCGCAACGTCGTCATCACGTGGTGGGGCAACATCCGGTTCGAGAAGACCTTCACACCCGAGCTCGCCGCACTCCTCGCGCGCTCCGGCTGCGTCGCGGTGAGTGGTGGGCTCGAGGTCGCCTCCGATCGTCTGCTCGGCCTCATCAACAAGGGCGTCACGGTCGAGCAAGTCGCGCGCGTGACCCGGGCGTTCAGCGACGCGAACATCATGGTCCACGCGTACCTCATGTACGGGTTCCCGACCGAGACCACGCAAGAGACCGTCGATTCGCTCGAGCGCGTGCGCCAGCTGTTCGAGGCGGGCTGCGTTCAATCGGCGTTCTGGCATCGCTTCGCGGCGACCGCGCACAGCCCGATCGGCAAGCAGCCCGAGCTCTACGGCATTCGGCTTCATAAAGAGCCGGCGATCACGTTCGCGCGCAACGACCTCGCGTTCGACGATCCGACCGGCACGGATCACGAGGCGCTCGGCGCCGGGCTGAGGAAGGCGCTCTACAACTACATGCACGGCCTCGGCCTCGACGTCGACGTCCGGACCTGGTTCGGAAAGGGTAAGCGCAGCCAGGTGCCCCCGACGACCGTGGCCAAGGACCTGATTCGCACCGCCCTGACCGTTTCGGGTCGCTGACATAGCCGTGACCAAATGGTTTCGCTACCGGCCCGCCGGTAGTGTCATCGTGGAGGCGGTGATTCCCGGCCCACGCCCCAAGTATCGCGGCGTCTCGCATCGGATCGCGGCGTACGTCGCGATCGTGGCGGGCGCGATCTTCGTCGCGTGCGCGCGCGAAGGTGCGCGGCTGCCGGTCGTGATCTACGCGTGTGGGCTCGCCGCGATGTTCTGGGTCAGCGGCACGCTCCACCGCGCCGATTGGAGCCAGCGGGTCTTCAACTGGCTGCGCCGCGCGGACCACGGCACGATCTTTCTGTGCATCGGCGGCACGTACACCCCGTTCGCGCTGCTCGGCCTCGGTGGTCACGACGGTCACAAGCTGCTCCTCCTCGCGTGGATCGTATGTGGCGCGGGGGTGATCCGCGCGCTCGCCTGGCCGCATGCACCGCGCGCCGTCACGGCCGCGTGCTTCGTCGCCGCTGGCTGGGTCGTGGTCGCCTACCTGCCCGCGTTCTATGGGGCGGTCGATCGCGACACGTTCTGGTTGATCCTCGTCGGTGGCGTGACCTTCACGCTCGGTGCCGTGATCTACCTGATCAAGTGGCCGGACCCCTCGCCGAAGGTTTTCGGTTACCACGAGGTGTTCCATCTGGTGATCATCGCGGCATGCGCGGTCCAGTTCGTCGCGGTCAGCCGGCTCGCCTGCTAAAGTTGTCGCGATGGCTTCCAGCGTCAATGCGCTCGCCGCGGCACTCGCCCGGGCGCTGCTCTCGCGCTTCCTGGTGATCCACGCGCATCGTCGCCGGCTGCAGGCGGGTAGCGCGTTCGGTCCATCGAGTGAAGAGGTCGCGATCGCGCTGCGCGGCGAGCTGACCGAGCTCGGTCCCGATGCGGATACCGAGGATGCGCGCGTGGCCGAGGCACTCGCCGCGTTGCGCACCGCGCTCGCCGATGATCGGTTTGCCCCGCTGGCCCGGCTCGTACGCGTGTTCTGGCTCGACAAGATCGATCTCGCGATCGTCGCCGTGCTGCTCGCCCCGGAGCTCGATCCAGAGCTCGAGCGCGCGTTCACGTTCGCCCTCGACGACTTCACGAAGAAGCGTGTCGACCTGAGCTTCCTCGGTCGCCTGATCGGTGGTCGCGAGGAAGATGACATCGATCGAGTCTTCGCCCGGCTCGACGACACCGCGCCGCTGCGCCGCCACGGCGCGCTCGCCCTCTCGACGCCGACCGAGAACACCCCCGCCTCGATGCGCACGGTCCGCCTCGCGGACCGGATCGTCGCATTCTTGCGCGGCCACGAGACGGTCGATGAAGCGGTGCGCGGCTTCGTCCGCGTCTCGCACGAGCCCGCCGCGCTCGCCGCGGTCGTGATGGACGAGGCCAAGATCGCACAGATCCGCCGCGCGCTCGTCGGCAGTGGTGGCGCCGCGCCGCGCGTGGTGCTCGCCGGTCCGGAGGGCGTCGGTCGCGCGATGCTCGTCGAGGCGCTGCTCGCGGAGCGCGAGATCGCGTGCGTCCGGATCGATCTCGCGGCGGTCGGTAACGATCCGCGCGCCTTCGAGCTGATCAATGCCGCGCTCCGCGAGGCCGCGCTCCGCGATGCGGTCGCGATCCTCGACGGTCGCGATGCGTTCAAAGATGAAGTCCCGCGCGGCGTCGGCCAGGCGATCGCCGAAGGTGCCGCCACGCTCGCGATCCCGATGGTGTTCACGCTCAGCGTGCGGCCCTCGTGGCTCGCGAACGCGATCCCCGAGCTCGTCGAGCTCGAGGTCCCGGCGCCGAGCTTTCGCGAGCGCCTCGAGCTGTGGCGTCGCGAGCTACCTGCACCTCTCGCCAAGCCCGAGGATGTCGAGACCGTCGCGGCGCGCTACTCGTTCACCGGCTCGACGATCACGCGCGTCGCACGTCGCGCCGAAGCGACCGCGCGGTTGCGCGAGCCGAACGCGCCGCAGATCCAGCTCGACGAGCTCAGCGATGCCGCGCGACTCACGTTCTCGCACCGGCTCGGCACGATGGCGCAGCGCATCCCCACGGGCTTCAAGTGGGCTGATCTCGTGTTGCCGAAAGACACGATGGATGCCGTGCGCGAGGTCCTCCGCTTCGCGCGCTACAAGCCCGTCCTCCTCGAAGAATGGGGTTTTGCTGCGAAGTTGCCGTATGGCCGCGGCGTCTCCGCGATCCTCTCGGGCCCGCCAGGTACCGGCAAGACCATGGTGTGCCAGCTGCTCGCGCACGAGCTCGGCTTCGATCTCTATCGCATCGATCTGTCGCAGGTCGTCAACAAGTACATCGGCGAGACCGAGAAGAACCTCGCGCGCATCTTCGAAGAGGCCGAGACCTCGCACGCGGTGTTGTTCTTCGACGAGGCCGACTCGCTGTTCGCGAAACGAACGAACGTGACCTCGGCCAACGATCGCTACGCGAACCTCGAGGTCAACTACCTCCTGCAGCGGATGGAGACGTTCGACGGCGTCACGCTGCTCGCGACGAACCTCGATCAAGGCATCGACGAAGCGTTCCGTCGTCGCGTGCGGTTCTCGATCGCGTTCGAGCTCCCGGAGGCCCCGGAGCGCGCGAAGTTGTGGCGGAGCATGTTCCCGCCGCAGGCCCCGCTCGCGCCGAACATCGATTGGGAGACGCTCGCGCGCCAGTTCGAGATGGCCGGTGGCTACATCAAGAAGGCCGTGCTCCGTGCCGCGCTCTCGGCGGCCGAAGGCAATCGAGCCGTGACGAACGCGGATCTCGTCGAGGCCGCGCGCCTCGAGTACCGCGAGATGGGTCGGATTATTTAGCCGACCCGCCGGAGACGCCTGCCGGAACGCCTGCCGGAACGCCTGCCGGAAACGCCTGATCGATCGCGCCGTTGATCCTGCCGCGCGCCAGCCCACCCATGAACGGCCCCATCTCGGAGATGCACTCGTTGCCCATCTTCTGAGCCTTGCTGCGGTTGATCGTCGAAGGGTCGAGGTGGGAGTACTTCTGCACGGTGTTCGGGCAGTAGCCGCTCGCCTGCTGCTTGATGCTGTCCCAGCTCGGTTTGGTCCCTGCGCCGGTGACGTTGTCGAGCTCGATCGTTGCGATCGTTGCGATGGCCGAGAAGGATTGGTGCGTCATGCGGCCACAGCGTTCCAACATTGGTGCCAAACGCTGGCGCTGATTGCCCCGCGCAAGCGGTCGTAACCACTAGCCCTGGCGGCACGATCCGCCGCTTCTTCGAGGCGACGATCGCGCGTTCCGGCGGACTCAGCCGTATGCTCTCGCCGATGAAAGTCGCTCTCGCGCTGGTCGGGGTGCTCGCGAGCGTGGCGCACGCAGATGCGCCCAACGTCATGCTGGCCGACCTCGGGTTGCACGTCGTGGGCGTCGGCTACCAGCGCTCGATCAGCGACCACGTCGCGCTCCAGATCGCCGCCGAGTCGTACACGCCGTGGACTCAGGAGGACACGTTCTTCGAGGTCCAGGGCTTCGTTGGCCGGGTGCGTCCGATGCTGTATCTACGCGCGCAGACCCCGACCGGGTGGTGGCTCTCTCCGTTCGGCCAGGCGGGTGTCGCGAGCGCATCGCGCGGCAACGGCTTCACGTGGGCGGTCGGGGCCTCGGTCGGCTATGCGTGGTTGCTCGCCGCGCATGTCCACATCGCGCTCGGGCTCGGCGCGCAATACGATCAAGCGCGGATCCCGGGTGGCCGTGATCGGCCCGCGTTCGCAGAGCTCTGGCCGACGATCGACGGCTCGATCGGTTACGCGTTCTAGCGATGAAGCGCTTCGCGCCGATCGTGGTCCTCGCGCTGATCATCATCGGCGGTATCGCGTTCGAGCACGCGCGGTCGCCCGCTCCGGTCGTCGCGCCAAGGCCGGTGCCGATCGCGATCGCGAAGCCTGCGATCGCGATGCCCACGTTCACGCCGGATGCGGGCGCACCGCCGCGCACGTTCGTGGGCAGCGCCGCGTGCAGCGATTGCCACGATCGAGAAGCCAAGGGCTGGGCCAGGAGCTGGCATGCCCGCGCGCTATCGCCGGCGACTGGTGCGACCGATGCCTTCGTCGTCGGTGATTTTGCGAACGCGCACTTCAAGGGCATGTCGAGCGAAGCGACGATGACGCGGCATGGAGCTGAACGCTCGATGCGCACCGCCGGTCCCGACGGCAGCCAGACGGACTTTGCCGTTCACTGGGTGATCGGCGGCAAGCGCATGCAGGACGCGGTCACCGTGTTTCCCGACGGCCGCTGGCAGGTGTTGCCGGTCTATTTTCACGTGCGCGAAAAGAAGTGGGTGGATTTCACCGAGGCCAAGCAAGGCGCGCTCACGCCCGAACATCCCTTCTGGTGGACGAACGCGCGGCGCATGGCGAACCACGAGTGCCTCGACTGCCACACCACGAACCTGCGCGTCGCGAACGACCAGGGCACGTGGACCACGACCGCGTCGGACTTCACGGTCGCGTGCGAGTCGTGTCACGGTCCCGGGAGTACGCACACCGCCTCGTCGCACAAGGCCGACATCGCGAAACCCTCGACGACGAACATCACCGCGTGTGCGCGCTGTCACGGCCCGCGACAACCCTTGTGGCCGCTGCTCGATGCCGATCACGCATTCGATCTGCGCGGCGATTACGACGAGGCCTACGATCCGATCGTCATCACGCTTCCCGGGGGCGGCACGTCGAGCGACTTCTTCGCCGATGGTCGTCCGGCGACGTCGAGCTTCGAGTATCAGGCGATGTTGCAATCGGCCTGTTATCGCAAGGGCGGCGCGACCTGCCTCACGTGCCACTCCGCACCGCATGCCCCGGGCGCGAAGCACGCCGAGCTGCGCGCCGAGCCGACCAAGCTGTGCCTGTCGTGTCACAAAGACCTCGCCCCCGATCACGCGCATCACGCGACCGCGACGTGCATGGACTGCCACATGCCACCCGTCGTCGCGGGCGTGCTCGACAAGTTCGCCGACCACGCGATCGACGTGCCGGCACCGACCACCACGGCGCGGCACGGCGTGCCGAATGCGTGCAGCGTGTGTCACGCGAAGAAGTCGCCGGCCGAGCTCGCCAGCGCCATCGCGACCTGGTGGCCGGCTGCGGCGGCTCGGACCGCGCGTCGCGAGCGCCTCGCCGATGCCTTCGACGAGACCACCGCCGCGACGAGCGGTCCTGCGTTGCGCGCGGTCGTTGCCGATACGACCGAAGCCCCGACGTTACGCGGTGCCGCCGCGATCACGCTCGGTCGTCGCAGTCATACCGCCGCGCTTCCCGATCTGACGCCGCTCCTCGCGAGCGAGCTCACCGTGTTACGCGCGAAGGCCTGTGAAGCGCTCGGCGATGCGCACGCGAAGGCAGCCGCCGACCTGGTCGCGGGCAAGCTCGCCGATCCGTCGCTGCGCGTGCGGCTGGCGTGCTCGCTCGCGTTGTTCGACATGCACGATCCTCGGGGTGAGCTCGCGCTCTCGCAGCTCGCTCACGATCCGTCGACCTCTCACCTCATGATCCCCCACCTCGAGCTCGGCAACGCGGCGATGCGCCGTGGCGACTTCGCGACGGGCAAGCGCGAGCTCGAACAGGTAGCGCTGCTCGCGCCGTACTTCACCGACGCCTTGGCCGAGCTCGCTGCTGCGTATGCCGAGCTCGGTGATCTCGCCGAGGCGCGAAGGCGCGTCGCCGCGGTGTTGCAGCTCGAACCGAATCATCGCGCGGCGAAAGAATTACAGCGGAAGCTCCACTAGCCGCAGACAGCACAGTGCAGTCTGCCGCGCGCTCTGCCCACGCACGTGCGCACGATCGGGTGCGCAAACCTGCGATGCCACGTGCCGACCGCTCGGTCCCGAGGTTGCACACGGCACTCGCGCATGAGTGCAGGGACGCATACGTTGTTCGGCCGGTTCATCACGCGTCGACCGGCAGCGGAGGTGCTCGGCGATTGGCTCGAGGCCCAACCGATCGAGGATGAATTCGATCACCTCGATCTCCAGCGCTGGCTCGACTCGGTGACCGTCGTCGACGATCACGAGCTCGTGATCTTCGAAGAGACCTGGAGCAACGACGCCACCATCGCGGAGCGCCGCGCGTGGATCGACGTGCTCGCAGCGCGCGCAGCCTCCGGAGATTGCGAGCTGCAACTCGCGACCGAGAGTGTCGATGTCGTGCGCTGGCAGATCCGCGCAGGCGCGGTGCTGACCGGCACCGAGGTGCGTCGACGCGTGCTACCGCCCCCGATCTCTCCGGAGGATCGCGAACGGTTCGCGAAGCGCCACGATCCGCCTTCCAACTGACCACGGAAGGCTGCGTACGCGCGTGGGCAGCGGAGTCTTCGTCCCCTGACTTGGCGAGCTGTTATGGCGAGCGCTTCTGCCGGCTGCAACGCGACGCATTAGCCATCGATTACGACTAATTAGCTTAACTCCCTCCCCGGCACGAGCGCTGCACTTTCCGGTTCGCATGAGGGCCCCCAACGTCGCCGCCGCAATCGCATTCTCCCTGTTCGTGGTCGCGTGCGCGGGGGCCGATCAGGCGGCCGAGCCGACCTTGGTGATCACGAGTCCCGCGCGCGGCACCTCGGCCACCGCCGGGCCGCTGACGGTCACCGGTACCGCGACGAACGCGACCTCGGTCACGGTCAACGGGACCCAGGTGACGCCCGCCGCGGATGGGTCATTTACCGCATCGGTCGAGGTCGCGCCCGGGATCTCTATCATCGAGAGCCACGCGATCAACGGCTCGATCGATCTCGAGGATGTCCGCGCGGTCCTCGCGGGCGACACCGTCGCGACGGATGGCACCGCGAAATCTCCACTCGGCGCCCACGCGAGCCTCGCAGCGCTCGAGTCGATCGGCGGCACGATGGCTACCGCAGCGCAGGCGATCGACTACACCGCGGCCGCGCAAGCGATGAACCCGATCTACAACAACACCGGTTGTCTCGGCGCGATGATCGAGATCACCAGCATCGACCTCTCGAACATCACGGTCGGCCTCGCGCCCGCCGCGACGTCGCTCGGCACGGACGTCACGATCAACAACGTCGTCGTCAAGCTGCACGCGAGCTACAAGGTCGCGTGCATCGGTGGCTCGACGACGATCACCGTCAAGGCGAGTGCCGCGCACCTCCATGGCGCGCTCGGGGTCGCCGTCGCGAACAACGCGATCAAGACCTCGGTCGGTGCGGTCACGGTGTCGCTCGACAACTTCAGCATGGATGTCGGCGGCGTCCC
>JANXOP010000364.1 GCA_025357755.1 Kofleriaceae bacterium
CGGCCTCGGCTCGCGCGCCGAGCCCGACGAGCGCACGGGCCTCGGCGAGCGCGAGCCGACGGTGCTCGGCGACATCACGGCGGAGCTGACGCGCGATCGATTCGGTTGCCGCACGATCGTCGAGCGCGGCCGCCGTCGTCATCGCTACGATCCGGAGCTCGTCGCTCGCGCTCTCGAGCAGCGCTCGGACTTCAGGTGCGAGCTGTGTGATCGTGGCAACTCCGATCGCTTCGACCGCGGCCCGCTGCGCCGAGGTGTCGAGGCTCGCGAGCGCCTCGCGCAAGGCGGCGATCGCGACGAGGGTCGTCGCTGCAGCGCGGTCCTGGTCGCGCGCACGGCTGATGCGCAGCACCGCTCTCGCGAGCTCGCCGCGCTGCAACATGCGCCCGATCGCCTCGTGAAGCGGAAGATCGTGCTGCTCGATCACGGCCGTTGCGGGACCTGCTTGCCGCCGATCACGCGCGAACACCCAGCTCAGGTAGACGCGATCGTCGTCGGATAGCGCGTCGATCGGAGGAACTGGAAGGTGCGTTGCTTCGGAGATCGCATCTTTCACCGCGCGATCGAAATCGCGGTTACCCGAGGACCTTGCTAGCTCCACGGAGAGCACCGCCCCGCTGCGATCGAGCACGAGCTCGGCGGTTGCTTCGAGCGTCATCCGATTCAGCGCATGGGTCTGCGGCAACCGGATCCGACAGTCGTCGAGGAACTGGCCCCAACCGGGTTGGAGCTGGAGCGCGACGCTGTTCAGGAACCCCGCGTCGCGCGCCGACCGATCGATGACGGCGGGCGCTAACAACCGCGGCATCGCCGAGTGCTCGAACGGCGGATTGCTCGCCGGCGGAGGACCGCAGGCGGTGGCAAGCAGGAGTACGAGACCCAGGCGCATGCGCCGCGATCTTAGCAGCTACATCGCGGCCGGAACGTCGTACGTGATCGTGGGGTTCGTGATGCCCGCACCGATGAACGTATCGAAGGTCTTCGTATAGACGATCGTGCTGGTCGCATCCAGCCCCTGCACCGTGAGCGACGCCGGGCCGAACGGCATGCTCGTCGCCGATTGCGGGAAGCTCTCCTCGTACGCGAAGCACGGCTTCGGATCCGTCCCGTCGAGCTTCTGATTGTTCGGCGATGCGGTCGCGGTGCTCGTGACCCCGCCCGACGTGATCGTCACGACCTGGGTCATGACCGGCTTGGTCGCGGCGGCACAGGACTGGCCACCCCACTTGAGGCGCCACAGGAACGTGCCGGTGTATGGACCACCCAGCCACGAGGTGTAGTCGACATTGATCGTGGTCGTCGTATCGGCCTGGTACTGGCCGGCGATAGCAGGAGCCGTCGTCGGCGAGGTCACGGTGGTGTTGCCGGTGAAGTCCTCGGGATCCACGAACATCGTGTACGTCCCATTCGGCAGGCCGTCGAACGTGACCTGGGCCGCACCACAGTCAGCGGTCGCGGTGGTCACGGTGCCATCGGCATCGGACTGCGCGTCGACGCGGACCTTGAAGATCCCGAAATCGACGCACGAGTCGCCCGGGAACAGCTTGTCCGGATACGCATCGAACGTCCATTTGACGACGGTATGGCCCTGCAGACCGCAGTGATCCGAGCCGCACATCTGCTGGACATCGTCACCGCCACCACCGCAGCCGATCACGCACAGCACCACGAGGAGCGAGGATCTCACGCGGACACCTCGCCGCGAATGTGGAGGCCGAGGTGACGGCGAACCGCGAAGTACGATTCGCTGACCGCGTACGCGAGCAGGTCGCGGAGGCGCTCCTTGACCGACATGCTCGACAGGCTCGAGCCCTCGGTCGCGATGCCCTTCGCTGCCGTCTCGAGATCGTTCGAGACGATGAAGCCGACGCGATTCGCCGTGAGGTCGGTCGCGGCGCGCCAGCTCGAGATCAAGCCATTGCCGAGCCGACCGGTCAGCCGCTCGGAGAGCTCGCCGACCTGTTCGAGCAGCGGCCCCGGGACCTGCTTCATGAGCGAGCTCGCCATCCGCTTGGCTTCCTCGTTCTCTGGCGCATACGGCCGACCATCGTGACCCAAAAGGCGGGCCCCGCCCGCCATCACGGCCGCGGCGAACGCCGACTCGAGCTTCGGCAAGGTACCGACGGCGAGCGTCACGAACCGCTCCGGCCGGAGGTATGCCATCCGCTTGCCGACCTCGAACGCGAGCTCGCGCTCGTCGCTCTTGGCGATCAGCTGAGCGCCGACGAGCAGCGAGGGCACGAGCCGTTGGCGGTCGGCTCCGAGGCCGACCGTGTTCGCGACGCGCAGGCCGTCGCCAGCTTCTTGCAACCACACCATCGGGGCGGGATCGATCGCGAGCACGCCCGAGACGTAGCGAACGATCCGGCTGACCGCGCGCGGATCGCGATCGAGATCCGCGCGGCTCTCGGGCGTGAGCCCGAAGGCCGTGACCGGTTGCGCGGTACCTGCGGCGATAGCGCCCAGGGTCGAGCTGAAGATCGCGCCGACATGGCGGTCTTCACGCGGGTGGATGATCGATTTCTGCCAGAGCTCCTCGGTCAACCGACGCGGCGCGGGTGTGAACCCACGCGGCCGGAACTTCTCGTAGAGCAGCCGCTCTTCGTCGGAGGCCGAGCCGAGGAAGACGAGGGCCTGCGACACGCACCACGCCTTGTCGAGCTCGTGCTCGGCGCGGTACAGGCTCGCGAGCGCCTTGTAGAGCTCGACGCGATCCGGGGCATGGCCCAGGAGGAATTGCAGCTCCGCGATCGCCTCGTGGCGGCGCGCTTCGCCGGCATCGAGGTAGAGATCCGCGAGTTGCTCGTGGCGCGCGATGTCATCGGGCGCCAGCTCGGTCGCGACCTGATACGCCTCGGTGGCCGCCTCGGTGTCGCCGAGCTCGTTCGCGCACACGTCGCCGAGCTTGGTCCACAGCTCGAGCAACTTCTCGACCGGTGCATCCTCGCCCATCCGCTTCAACTGACGACGATAGGCACGCGCGAGGTTCTTCCAGTCCTTGCGGTTCTGGAGCACGGCCTCGATGCCCTCGAACGCCTTCGGCGTCGTCGGCGCGTCTTCGAGAGCCGCGTTGAACTTGTCGACCGTGAGCTCGTGATCCTTGAGCTCGTCACGCGCGATGACGGCGGCGGTGTAGTGGAAGCGCGCGCGGCGATCCGGCGACTCCTCGAGGCCCGACAGGCTGTCGAGCGTCTCGATCGCACGGCGCCACTGTTTCTGCTCGGTGAACGACTCGAGCAGCTTGTGGAGCAACACGCGCGAGGCCGGCGAGATCTTCAAGCCTTCGAGATATGCGCCCGTTGCCGAGCTCACGTCCTTGAGGCGCTCGCGCCAGATGTCACCGATCTCTTCGAACAACTTCGCGCGGTGGAAGTCCATGCCGTCGCGCTTCGCGAGCGCATCGATCTGTGCGCGCTTGGCATCGGCGACGCTCTTCCATTCGCCGCGGGCACCGCTGAGCTCGACGATCGCTTCGAGCGTGGGCTCGTGCAGCGCTTCCTTCTCGAGTGCGCGGCGGAAGCTGATCTCGGCCTTGCGATCGTCGCCCATCGCGCGGGCGGCGACACCGAGGCGGTACCAGATCTCGGCGACCTGACCGTCGGAGATGCCGGTGCGATGGCGCGCGAGGATCTCGCGATAGCGCTTGTCGACCTCCTTCCACTGCTCCTGCGCGGACTCGTTGCCCTCGTTGACCTTGGCTTCGGCCATGAGGACATACGCGAGCCCGATCGCGGCTTCGAGGCTATCCGGATCCGACTCGACCGCGAGGCGGTAGTGACGGGCGGCCTTCTCGGTGCGGTGGACTTCTTCGTACGCCTTGCCGAGCTGCGCCTGACGACGCGACCGCTCGTGGCGATCGATCGAGTCACCTTCGGCCTGGCGCGCGAGCATCTCGAGCACCGGCAAGGCATCGTCCCAGCGCTTCGCCGTGACGAGACGATCCGCGACGCGGGTGCCCGCATCGACATGATCGGGATCGAGCTTCAACACGCGCTCGAACAGCTCGAGAGCGCGGGTCGGATCTTCGAGCCGCTGATCGACGAGTTGCGCGGCTTCCCACAGGAGCGCGATCCGCTCCTGGCGGGATCCGCTCGCACCTTCCGCGCGGAGCAGCATCTCGACCGCTTGCTGCCAGTTGCCACGCTTCTCGTGGAGCGCACCGAGCGTCTTCAAGGCGGCGTAGTTCTCGGGATCGATCGCGATCGCCTTGTCGAGGTGGCGTTGCGCACCTTCGGGATCGAGAAGATTCTCGAACGCGATCTTGCCGGCTTCGGCATAGATCGAGGCGCCCTTGTCTCCCTCGACCGCGGCGTGACGCACGAGCGTCTCGACCGCGCGATCGAACTGCTCGGTGCGGACGTAGAGGCGCGGCAGGACCGACAGCGCGGTCTTGTTGCCCTCCTCGATCGCGACGACGTTCATCAGGGCATCGATCGCCTGGTGCGGATCATCGAGCTCGCGCTCGAACACGCGCGCGGACTCGAGATAGAGCTCGACGCGCTGCGCGGGCGTCTTGCTCGCGGCGATGTGGCGCTTGAACGCCGAGGTCAGCTCGTACCAGTTCGATTCGGCCGCGAGCACGCGCTCGAGACCGCGGTACGCATCGTCCGCGGTTGGATCGACGGACAGCAGCTTCTCGTACGCCTCGGCCGCGCGCTTCGCATCGCGATCCTCGAGCTCGGCGGCGAGCTTGCGCAGCGTCGCGAGCTTCTCGCCTTCGGGCGCGACCTGGCCGAGCCGCTCCATCGTGCGGAGGTAGTCCTCGGTGCGGCCAGTCTTATCGTAGAGATCGACGAGTGCCTTGAGCGCGGTCGCATCGGCGCCGTTCGCGGCGACAGCGGCCTCGTGGCGCGCGATCGCACCCTCGAGATCGCCGAGCTTCTCGGCGCGCAGGGTCGCGAGCTCGCGACGGATCGCGGTCGCGCGATTCGCATCGCCATTGGCTTGCTGGATCTCCGCGCGGCGGTCGAGGACCTTCGCGAGGTTCGCCCACGCTTCATCGCGGCGATACAGCCGCTCGAGCGCGGCCAGAGCGTCGTCGCTGTTCTCGTCGGCATCGGCCGCTGCCTGATAGGCGGCGATCGCGGCGGACGTCGAAGCGAGCTGGGTCTCTTGCAGATCGCCCAGGCCGATCAGCAGATCGACCTTCGCGCTGGGCTCGGTCTCGATCTCGGCGTGGAGCTTGAGGGTCTCCGCGAGCTCGGACCACTTCTGCTGCTTGCGCTGCGCTTCGCCGAGCGCGGCGTAGGCGGCGCGGTTCTGGTTATCGAGCTCGAGTGCGCGGCGCAGGCTCGGCAACGCGTAGTCCGCGCGATCGAGCTTCGCGGAGTACCAGTGACCGAGCCGCGCCCACCACTTGGAGGCGAGCTTGGGGTCGGTCGCTTCGGTCGCGATCTCGGACGCCTCGGAGACGAGCTCGGCCCAGTTGCCCGTCGCGGCGGCGAGCTTCTCGGCGAGTTGCGCGGCGGCGTCGTCTTCCGGTGCGATCTGGCACGCAGTGGTGACCGCTTCGAAGGCGCGGGCGAGGTCGCCGACGGAGTCCTCGTAGACGATCGCGAGCTGGACGAGCGTGGCCGCGCGCTCGGCGGGCTCCGCGCTCTCGATCCGGCCGAGGAGCACCTCGACGACGGTGTCCCACTTCTTCGCGTCGCGCGCCTTGCGCTCGATCAGGTCGAGCGCATCGCGCGCTTCGTGCGCTTCATTGGAATCTGCGCCGGCCTCGCCGAGCAGCGTGACCCAGCCGTCGACATCGTCGGCATCGGGGCGGGTCTGGGCGAGCGTGACGTTCGCCTTGTCGCACGCGATCTTGAGCGACTCGAGCCACTCGATCACGCTGCGCTCGGCGACCTCGTCGTTGCCGCGGCCTGCGAGGTTGATGACCTCCATATGGTGGTCGGCCATGAGCTCGTCGACGGTGACCGGGCCGAGGCTCGCGCCGAGGAAGTAGTGGTTGCCGCGCGGCGGCTCGAACATGCCGAACACGCGATCGAGCAAGGCGGATAGATCCGGATCGCCGTAGCGGAAGCCGACGAACACGAGCGAGCCCTCGACGTAGAGCTCGCGCGCGTACTCGCGCAGATCGACCGCGTGCGACAGCGCGCGCCGC
Organism: Kofleriaceae bacterium; assembly: GCA_025357755.1. Lineage (GTDB taxonomy): Bacteria > Myxococcota_A > Polyangia > Haliangiales > Haliangiaceae > JABFXX01. The sequence continues at coordinate 6,107 of JANXOP010000364.1, forward strand.
ACGCTGCGCGGCGTGACGACGTAGGTGTCGAAGTTGCCGAGCATCTTGACGAGCGTGCGGCGGCGCGGCGAGAGCTCGCCGAGCTCTTGATAGTTGACGACGCGCGCGGGCGGCCACTCGTCCGGCGACAAGGTCTCGAACGCGTGTTCGATGATGTCGCCCGGGAACGTGGTCCACACGTGGCGGAACGGGAGCTTCGCGAGCACCTTCGGCAACGCGGGTGTCTCGACCGGAGATGCCCACATCTCCTGCACGATGCGATCGCAGGTGTCTTCACCGAGCGCGCGGGCGAGGAACCCGACGGCGCGCGAGAGGCTGCCCTTGTTCAGCAACTTCTCGAGGTCTTTGGTGGCCGCCTCGTCGCCTTCGCGACCGCGGGTCTCGAGCGCTTTGGTCATGCGCTCCAACATCTGCTTCCAACTCGGGACGCCGATTCCTGCACCGATGACCAGGGCCGCGCGGCCCGTACGGATCTGTTCGATGAGCGAATCGGGGATCGTGTGCTCTTGCATCCTAAACCCTCGATCTTTAGTTGTTTCGGAGGCGGAACCTATCCAGGTGCCCCCAGGACCGCAAGGCCAAAATGGGGCGTGGCTCCCAGCCCGCTCGAAGCCAAGCACCAGCCCGACCGCGGAGCTGCTCCGCGGGCACTTCGAGCTCGAAGCGCGCGGCGAGATCGACATCAAGAGCAAAGGTAAGATGAAGACGTTCCTGCTAGGGTCGCGCCGCGATGGCATCTGAAGTCGCGGCCATCTACCGCCAGTCGAAGAAGAAGCAGGACATCAACTGGTTCACCGAGTGGATCGCGCGTCCGCCGGCGGCCATCGTCGTGTACCTGCTGCGCAACACGCCGTTCACGCCGAACCAGGTGACGTTCCTCTCCGCGTTCGTCGCGCTCGGTGCGTGTGCGGTGATGATCCTGTGCCTCGGCTGGGTCCCGCTCGTGATCGCCGCGGCGCTGTTCGAATTCTCGTTCATCCTCGATTGCGCCGACGGCATGCTCGCGCGCCTTCGCAAGCTCGCCTCGCCCCTCGGCCACCTGCTCGATTTCTTGATGGACGAGCTCAAGGCGATGTTGCTCTACGGCGCGGTCTCGGTCCGGATGTGGCGCGAGACCGGCGATGCACGGATGTTGCTGGTCGGGCTCGGGGGGGGCTTCTGCCTCGCGGCCGGCATCTCGCTGACCTCGTTCATGCGCCGGCCCGAGTACGGCGCGAAGCCCCCGACCGAGGACGGTCAGCCTGCCGAGGTCAAGCCGCGCCGCGGGTTGATCGGGATGGCGCTGTTTGCGGTCGAGTGGCCGTCCCGCGTGGTGGTTCACTACCCGCAGTACCTGTGGCTCGTCGCGGCGGTGAATCGGATCGACCTCTATTTTTGGGCGTACGGCGCGGTCAACGTGCTCTATCTGGCAAAGAGCCTCGCGGTGATCCTCGTGCGGCTCGGCAGGTTCCACAAGTGACGCGCCCGGAGCCCGTCGGCCAGGTCATCCTGATCGCGGCGGGGCGTGGCCGCCGTCTCGGCACGCACACCGACGAGGTCCCGAAATGCATGGTCGAGGTCGCCGGGATGCCGATCTTTGCTTGGGTGTGGAAGGCGCTCTCGAGCGTCGGTGCCAACCGGCTGGTCGTCATCAGGGGCTATCGCGGCGACGTGCTCGAGAGGTTCATCAAGACGATCGTCCCCGAGGCGATCTTCGTCGATAACCACGAGTGGCAGACCAACAACGTCTTGCTGTCGCTCGACCAGGCGCGCGCGCACCTCGATCGCCCGACGTACATCACCTACAGCGACATCGTGTTCTCGTCGGGAGTCGCGCGTGCCGCCGCCGCCTCGACCGC